>CAZINV010000102.1:0-3796 GCA_964540685.1 uncultured Ruminococcus sp. | reverse complement strand
CGACCTGCGGAACGTTCGGCATAACTTTTGTACAAGCCCACAGAGCCAAAGCGTGGCCGTGATTATGTACCGGCGCAAGCTCTTTAAGCTCTTCGATCTTATCAATGACCTCAGGTGTTACCATAGTTGTTTCTGTAAAGACCTCAGCGCCCTGCACGATACGATGACCTACAGCAGAAATCTCATCCAAGCTGGAAATTACAGAAGCGCTGCCTGTTGTAAGCGCTTCAACAAGACGCGTAAACGCCTCGGAATGCGTTCGAAAACTGCAGTCCTCTTCAATAAATCTGCCGTCAGAAGTCTTATGGCTGAGATGTCCGTCAATACCGATACGGTCACAATTGCCCTTTGCAATCACAGACTCATCATCCATATTGATGAGCTGATACTTCAAAGAAGAGCTTCCCGCATTCACAACGAGAATAATCATATATTTCAAGTCCTTTCATCTTTTGGCAGCACAAACGTCTGCCTTTATGAGAACCTTAAAAGCGAAAAGAATCGCTAAAAAGTTCTGTCTATACTTATTATAAACTTTTTTCTGAAAATTGCAAGTCTTTTACTTAAACACGATTTGTATTTTCAGAAAACAACATATTCTGATTTACAGAAAGAGGTAATTTTAATGAAAGTAAGCGGTGTTATATGTGAATACAACCCACTTCATAACGGACATCTCCATCATTTAAAAAGCATTCGTGAAAACGGAGCTGACGCTGTTGTCGCTGTAATGAGCGGAAACTTTATGCAGCGCGGCGATGTTGCTATCATGGAAAAGCTGGTACGCGCAAATCTTGCGCTGAAAGCAGGAGCTGACCTTGTCATTGAACTGCCTGTTATATGGTCTCTGTCGCCGGCGGATCAGTTTGCCGCAGGAGGAGTCACTATTCTGGACGCTTTACAGGTGGTAGACGAAATATCGTTCGGCTGTGAATGCAATGACATTGAACTTCTTAAAACAGCCGCTGACGTCTGCCGTACATGTCAGACGGAATATGCTGATACACTCAGGCATTTTACACGTCAGGGCAATTCATATCCTGCTGTTTTACAGGAACTTGTAACTCAGATCGCAGGTCCTGATGTCGCGTCTGTGCTGTCTCAGCCAAACAATACCCTTGCAATATCATATCTTAATGCGCTTTCTGACATAAAAAGCCGCATACAGCCCTTCGCGGTGCAGAGAAGAGGCGCGGCTCATGACAGCTTTAATGTTGTCTCAAACGCAGACGCAAATTTTCAAAGCAGCTGCGAAGACGAAGATCAAAGCCTGTTTGCAAGCGCTTCGTATATACGCAAGTGCCTTGACGAAGGCATTGACTGTCACGGTATGGTTCCGTCCGCTTCCTGGAAGGAAATCACATGGGCAAAGAAAAACGGTACCTTTGCAAATCTGAGAAACCTGGAAAGAATTATACTGTATAAAATACGTACAATGGAGCCGGAAGAAATAGCGGAATTTGCGGAGGTCGGCGCACAGGGTCTTGCCAACCGGATTTACAAGGCAAGAACAGCTTCTTCCCTTGACGAACTTATGGAGCTTTTAAGGACTAAACGCTATCCTGCCGCAAGGCTCAGAAGAATACTCCTGCACATACTTATCGGCATTAAAAAAGAGGATATAAACACTCTTCCTCCGTACGGAAGAATACTTGCATTCAACAATACCGGCAAGAAAGTGCTTGCATATTCAAAGGGCATACGAAAAATTCCGTTTTCAAACTCGCCCAGCAAGCTTTCAGACTGCAGTGCCGCTGCAAAAAGATGCGCGTATCTTGAATCAAAAGCCACAGATATTTATCAATTGGCATGCGACACTATAGGCACTGCCGGCTCTGACTATACAAAAAGCATAAGAATTTCTAAAAACGCAGACAGTTCAGAAGAGTAAGGAGGATAATGGATATTATGGAAAACAATAAAACCGCACCTAAAAAGCGCGTAACGCGCAAACAGCTCAGAAACCGCAGGATCGGCGGACTTATAGTTCTTCTGGTTCTTATTTTTCTTTTATCAAAGGGCTGCTCAAGCTGTATCCGATGTGTATGCAGCAGTAATAATGATAATAGCGAAGATACAGAAACTGCTACTGCGGTTTCTTCGGTTACAGCAGTTCCGGAAGTAACCGAGTCAGCACTCCCGCAGGAGGAACTTGTCGAGACTCTGCCTGCCTCGTATAAAATAGAAAACGTTCCGGTAATCTATCAAGATCCCGAGCTGCCTACAGGCAGTGAAGTAACTTCTCTAACCATACTTCTAAACTACCTTGGCTTCGACATAGACAAGGAAACCCTTGCGCAAAATTATCTGACTTGTGCAAGCCGGGGCGAAGCTACTTTTTCTCAAGCATTTATAGGTTCGCCCTTTGATTCGGACGGTATGGGCTGCTTCGCTCCTGTTATCGTTGACACGGCAGCGAAATATTTGAACTCTCAGAGCAGCAGCAGAAATGTCAAGTCTCTCAATGCCGATACCTTTGACGATGTTCTCCTGCGTGTGGCAAGCGATGAGCCTGTACTCGTATGGATAAATTCCAATCTTGAACTAATGCAGGAGGAATACTGCTTTACTGTATATAGTTCAAACGGCACGTATACCGAAACTGCTGCGCAGACAACATCTGTTGTAATTATGGGAACTACTGCCCCTGCAACAGAAGAAGCTGTCACTGAGACAACCGCTGTTTCCGGAGACGATTTTAAACAGGACGTATACTGGATACCGAACGCCGCCTGCGTAGTGCTTGTCGGATTTGACACCATAAACGATACCGTAACTGTTATAGATCCGGCGCAAGGCGAAATCACTTATAATATGGGAATGTTCAAGACTTCATACAACGCTCTCTACAAGCAGGCGGTAGTTATTTATTGATGATATGAAAGAAGTACAAATTTTTACGGACGGCGCATGCAGCGGCAATCCCGGAGCAGGAGGCTGGGGCGCTATCCTCAGATACGGCAGATTTGAAAAAGAATTGTCCGGAGGAGAAGCCTCTACTACAAATAACCGCATGGAGCTTTCCGCTGTTATAGCTGCTCTGTCAGCGCTTAAGGAACCTTGCCATGTTACGCTTACTACCGACAGCAAATATGTGACGGACAGCGTTACAAAGGGCTGGGTGTACGGCTGGAAGAAAAAAGGATGGATAAAATCTGACAAAAAGCCTGCCCTTAATTCCGACCTTTGGGAACAGCTTCTGCCGCTTCTTGATAAACATAAGGTGGATTTTGTATGGGTAAAGGGTCATGCAGGCCATCCTGAAAATGAACGCTGCGACCAGCTGGCTGTTATGGAACGCGGCAAACAAGCATAATAATTCCTTTCCGCTCATAGTATTATAAAAAAACAAAGGCTATGAGAAAGGAACAAATACTATGAAACAGATGCCTCAGCAAAAAAATGACAGACATCATAATCTTATATTGGAGGACAGAAAAAGCCTGAACCTTTCAGGGGTTACGGATGTGGACTGCTTTGACGAACGCCTTATAAGACTTTATACTGAACTGGGAGAACTTACAATAAAGGGAAGAAATCTTCACGTAGACGGTGTAAGCCTGGAAAGCGGCGACATGAAGATAAGCGGTGACATATGGTCGCTTATCTACGGCAGCAAGGATAAAACAGGTCCTCTGTCAGCGTTCGGGAAACTCTTTCGCTGATGCTTATACCGGATACCTATCTCTCAGTACACGAAGAACTGCTTTTGTTTTTTGGAGCGGTTCTTCTGGGCTGCGCTTTGGAGATTCTCTTTGACTTTTTCCGTGCGTTCAGACTTATTATCCCTCATAAA
>CAZINV010000101.1:0-3873 GCA_964540685.1 uncultured Ruminococcus sp. | reverse complement strand
TAAGCTATGACGGCTATAAATATATTGAAGGCGGCGTATGTGCCGCAAAGGGATTCTGTGCCAATGGACTTTACAGCGGGATAAAAGAAAATCCTTCTAAGAAGTTTGATTTAGCCTTAGTTGTATCAGATGTGCTTTGCAATACGGCAGGCGTATTCACTCAGAATAAGGTTCAGGCTGCACCTGTTACTGTTTCTAAAAGCCATCTTAAAGCGGCCGGAGGCAAAGCAAAGGCTTTTATTCTTAATTCAAAAAACGCCAATGCCTGTAATCCGGACGGTATAGAGAAATCTGAGAAAATGTGCAGTCTTGCGGCAGAAAGGCTTATGTGTCCGGCGGAGCAGGTACTCATTGCTCAGACAGGCGTTATCGGGCAGACAATGCCTATAGAGCCGATAGAAAATAACATTGATTCTCTTGTATACGGACTTTCGCGTGACGGAAACGAAAAAGCGGCAGCGGCTATTATGACTACCGATACTGTTAAAAAGGAAGCTGCGGTTGAATTTACTGTAGGCGGAAAGATCTGTCATTTAGGCGGTATGGGCAAGGGCAGCGGAATGATATGCCCTAATATGGCAACCACTCTTAATGTTATCACAACCGACTGCTCTATAACATCTGAAATGCTCCGGAAGGCGCTTAGCGATGTGGTAAAGGTTACATACAATTGTCTGTATATTGACGGCGACCAGTCTACAAACGATACCTGTGCCGTCATGGCAAACGGGCTTTGCGGAAATGATATTATTGATGCGGAAAATGAGGATTTCGCTGTATTTAAACAGGCGCTTTATATTGTAATGTCAAATATCACAAAGATGCTTGCAAAGGACGGCGAAGGGGCAACAAAGCTTCTTGAATGCAATGTAAGCGGAGCTAAAACTGAAAAGGACGCTCTTGCCATTGCTAAAAGCGTAATTGCCTCTGATCTTTTCAAGTGCGCAATGTTCGGGGAAGATGCAAATGCGGGACGTATTGCCTGTGCTATCGGCTATGCAGATGCTGACCTTGATATCACAAAATTTTCTGTTGTGCTTGAATCCGGCAAAGGTTCTGTAAAGTTTTTTGAAAACGGAGCGATTCTGCCGTTTTCGGAAGAGGAAGCTGCTCTTATGCTAAGCGATGATGAGATAAAGATAAATGTTATACTTGCAGACGGAAATTCAAAGGCAACCGCATGGGGATGCGATCTCACATATGAATATGTAAAAATAAACGGGGATTACCGTACCTGAAAAGAGGATAAAAATGGGAGAAGTTAATAACAGTATTCGTGCGCAGGTGCTTGTGGATGCACTGCCGCATATTCAGAAATACAATAATAAGATCGTTGTTGTAAAGTATGGCGGAAACGCCATGACAAATGAAACATTGAAGCAGGCTGTTATGAATGACATCGTGCTTATGTCCCTTGTGGGAATAAAGGTAGTTTTAGTACATGGAGGCGGTCCTGAAATAAGCGATATGCTGAAAAGGCTGAATATAGAAAGCAAGTTTATAGGCGGACTCAGATATACTGACGCGGAAACTGTTGATGTTGTAAAAATGGTTCTGGCAGGGAAGGTGAACAAGGATCTTGTGAGTCTTTTGGAGAGAAGCCATGGCAGAGCGCTGGGACTTTGCGGTACAGACGGCGGAATGCTTCTTGCACAGCGCAAGGAAGGCGCTAACGGCGAAGATCTGGGATTTGTCGGCGATATTGTAAAGGTGGATGAAAAGCCTATTCTTGACGCTCTCAGCTGCGGGTATATTCCCGTTATTGCAACGATAGCAACAGATGAATTCGGTCAGACATATAATATAAACGCAGATACGGCAGCTGCAAGGATAGCAGCTCAGCTCAGAGCGGAAAATCTCATTTTGATGACGGATATAGCAGGTCTTCTCCGCGACAAGAACGACACGTCTACGCTGATACCGTTTGTTAATGTAAGCGAAGTTCCGTTCTTTAAGAGGAAAGGCGTCATATCAGGGGGAATGATACCTAAGGTAGACTGCTGTGTAGAAGCGGTTAGAAGAGGAGTAAAGAAAACAGCCATCATTGACGGAAGAGTTCCCCATTCCATTCTTATAGAAACACTGACCAATGAGGGCATAGGCACACAGTTCCGCTGATAATTACAGCAAAGCGCAATTATTATTACGAGAGGCAAATGCAGAAAAGGAGGAATAAAAATGACGACTCAGGAAAAGCAAAACGGTTCTGTAATGGGAACCTACGGACGTTTTCCGGTTGTTCTTGATACAGGTTCAGGCAGCACCTGTACTGATGAGGATGGGAAGAGCTATATAGATTTCGGAAGCGGTATAGGGACATCTTCTCTTGGCTACTGCAATGAAGCATGGGCGGAAGCAGTATGTACGCAGGCAAGGAAGCTTCAGCATACATCAAATCTTTATTACACTAAGGTTCAGGCGGACTATGCCGAAGCGCTCTGTAAAGAGACAGGTTACAGCAAGGTGTTCTTTTGCAACAGCGGAGCGGAATCAAATGAATGTGCTATTAAGCTTGCAAGAAAATACAGCTTTGATAAATACGGCAAAGGACGCCATAATATTGTAACTCTTGTAAACTCTTTTCACGGCAGAACCATATGTACTTTGTCCGCAACGGGGCAGGATGCTTTCCATAACTATTTTTTCCCGTTTGCAGAAGGATTTCGCTATGCTGCGGCAAATGATATAGACGATCTGAAGTCAAAAATAGATGATACAGTATGCGCCGTTATGATAGAGTATGTACAGGGGGAGGGCGGTGTAAACGCCCTTGATAAGGCGTTTGCTGACAGTATTTATGATATATGCGCCAAGAAAGATATCCTTGTAATAGCAGACGAGGTGCAGACCGGTATTGGCAGAACAGGAACGTTTCTTGCAGGGGAACAGTTCGGGCATAAAGCTGACGTTGTAACTCTTGCAAAGGGCATAGCAGGGGGACTGCCTATGGGTGCCTGCCTTGCAAATGAAAAGTGCGCCAATGTTCTGGATAAAGGTTCTCATGGATCTACATTCGGAGGCAATCCGGTATGCTGCGCCGCAGCAAATGCGGTTCTCAGCACAGTAACAAAAGAGGGCTTTCTTGATGAGGTGAATAAAAAGGCAAAGTATATCCGTGAAAAGCTGGCTGTTATGGAGGGAGTCAAGTCTTTAAGCGGTCTGGGGCTTATGATAGGAATCGAGCTGGAAAACAAGACGGCTTCTGATGCCGCAAGCGCTGCTCTTGAGAACGGTTTGCTCATTCTGACAGCAAAAACTAAAGTAAGACTTCTGCCGCCGCTTACAATTACATATGATGAAATTGATAAGGGACTTGAAATTTTTGAGAGAGTAATAAAATAACCGCCGGTGCCTAAATATAAAAAGGAGATTTAGCTAAATGAAAAATTTACTGAAAATGCTTGATTTGAGCAAGGAAGAAATCATAGAGATTCTGGATCTTGCCGATCAGCTGAAATATGAGCTTAAGCATGGGATTCCGCATCCTCATCTTCAGGGGAAAACTTTGGGAATGATTTTCCAGAAGGCGTCTACACGTACGAGAGTATCTTTTGAAACCGGTATGTATCAGCTGGGAGGGCAGCCGCTGTTTCTGTCTGCTCATGACCTTCAAATTGGAAGAGGCGAGCCTGTTCAGGACACAGCACGGGTACTGTCCCGCTATCTGAATGGTATTATGATTCGTACCTTTGAGCAGAAAGAGGTAGAAGATCTGGCGCAATACGGCAGCATTCCGGTTATCAACGGGCTAACGGACTTTTGCCATCCGTGTCAGGTTCTGGCGGATCTTATGACAATACGAGAGATTAAGAGTACCTTTGACGGCTTAAAGGTTTGCTATATCGGAGATGGAAACAATATGGCGAATTCACT
>CAZINV010000100.1:0-3907 GCA_964540685.1 uncultured Ruminococcus sp. | reverse complement strand
AAATCTTTGTGCAATGAGTTCCGGGTGATATTGTATGCCCGGAAGTTTTTTTTTGAAAGAAAAAATAAATTTGCAGCTTTCCTATTGACAAAAGCCATAAAATGGGATATACTTGATAACAGACAAGCAAATACAAAATACGCTAATGTTTTAAAACCTGCATACAATATTTAGTATCTCGGAAGGAGTATTATCTTTATGATCATACATATTATAAAGCGCGACGGACGTAAGGTCCCTTTTAATATTGAAAAAATTGCAAACGCTGTATTCCGTGCGGCACAGGCTGTAGGCGGTACCGATATAGGAACCGCAATGGACATGGCTGTCAAGACCTGTGAGCTTTATGAAGCAACTTACGGAAAAGAAATACCTACAGTTGAGATAATACAGGATCTTGTTGAAAAGACTCTTATTGAGAACGGTCACGCACAGACGGCTAAAGCATATATTCTCTATAGATATGAGCGTACCCGCGACCGCGAAATGAAATCGAATCTTATGAAAACAATGGGCGAACTGACTTTCGATTCCGCCAAAGACAGCGATATAAAGCGCGAAAACGCCAATATTGACGGCGATACAGCAATGGGTACTATGCTGAAATACGGCTCTTCCGCCGCAAAGGAATTCTATGAAATGAAAGTTTTGAATCCTGCCCATGCAAAAGCTCATCGCGAGGGCGATATCCACATTCATGATCTTGATTTCCTTACGCTTACAACAACCTGCTGTCAGATCGACCTTATCAAGCTCTTTAAGGGCGGATTTTCAACAGGTCACGGATTCCTGCGTGAACCAAATGACATTTCAAGCTACTCCGCACTTGCCTGCATAGCTATACAGTCTAACCAGAATGACCAGCACGGCGGGCAAAGTATTCCGAATTTTGACTATGCAATGGCTGAAGGCGTTAAAAAAACATACCGCAAGCGCTACCTGCGAAATATGGAACGCGGACTTACACTTGTAGCCGGTATGGAAAACAGCAGTGATTTTGTAAAGGAATACGCAGCTAAAATACTCAAAGACAAGGGGTTGGAACCCTGCCTTGCAAATGACAACGGTTTTCAGGAAGCTGAGAAAGAGTGCCTCCTCGATAAACTGGATTTAACTACGGCAGAAAAACTGCAGAAGTTCACGGCGGAAAACGCTTACAAGGAAACGGATCGTGCAACATATCAGGCAATGGAGGCGCTTATTCATAACCTCAACACAATGAACAGCCGTGCAGGCGCTCAGACACCATTCAGTTCCATTAACTATGGTACCGATACATCTCCTGAAGGCAAAATGGTTATCAAAAACATTCTGCTGGCAGAAGAAGCAGGTCTTGGAAACGGCGAAACTCCTATATTCCCAATACACATTTTCAAGATAAAGGAAGGCATCAACTATAACGAGGGCGACCCGAATTACAGTTTGTTCAAGCTCGCCTGCCGTGTTTCCGCTAAACGTCTTTTCCCGAACTTCGCATTCCTTGACGCCCCTTTTAACAAGCAGTACTATAAAGAAGGCGATTACCGTACAGAAATTGCATATATGGGCTGCCGTACGCGAGTTATCGGAAATACATTTGACCCGGATAATGAAGTTGTCACAGGCAGAGGAAATCTCAGCTTCACATCTATAAATCTTCCAAGACTTGCCATTAAGGCTGATCATAATGTTGGTCTTTTCTTTGATATGCTGGAAGAAATGATGGATCTGACCATTGACCAGCTTATGCACCGCTTCCAGATACAGTGTCAGAAAAAAGTACGCAACTACCCATTCCTTATGGGTCAGGGCGTATGGATAGGCTCCGACGGACTTGACGCTGATGATACTGTAGGCGAAATACTTAAGCATGGCACACTTTCAGTAGGATTTATAGGTCTTGCTGAAGCTTTGAAAGCCCTTATCGGTTCGCATCACGGTGAAAGCGAAGAAGCACGCGAACTTGGAATTGAAATAATTACAGCCATGCGTGAGCGTGTGGATCTGGAGGCAAAGAGAACCGGTCTTAATTTCTCGCTGCTGGCAACTCCCGCAGAAGGATTGTCAGGAAGATTTGTACGAATGGATAAAGAAAGATTCGGCATTATCCCGGGCGTTACGGATCGTGAATATTATACCAACTCATTCCACGTGCCGGTATATTATCCTATCAAGGCAGTAGACAAAATACGTATCGAAGCGCCTTATCATGCATTGACAAACGGAGGACACATAAGCTATATTGAAATGGATGGAGATCCGCTGCAGAATCTTGCCGCATTTGAAAAGGTTGTACGCTATATGAAGGAATGCGGTATAGGATACGGTTCTATAAATCACCCTGTTGACAGAGATCCTTGCTGCGGATTCACAGGAATCATAGGAGATACCTGTCCTAAATGCGGCAGAACGGAAGACAGCGGTTCCTTTGAGCGTATCCGAAGAATTACAGGTTATCTTGTAGGAACTCTGGATAGATTTAATAACGCAAAGCGTGCAGAAGAGCACGACAGAGTAAAGCACGGACTGACAATGTAAAGCAATACCGCCGGCGAACATGATGCCATTTTCAAATTAAGGAGAGTTAAGCATGAATATACGTATAGCAGGCATTGTAAACGACTCAATAGTTGATGGAAACGGACTGCGCTTTACTATCTTCACTCAGGGCTGCCCTCATCACTGCAAAGGCTGCCATAATCCGCAAACTCATGCTTTCGACGGCGGTTCTCTTATTGCCGAAGAGGAATTGCTGGAACAAATAAAATCCGATCCGCTCCTTGACGGCGTAACTTTCAGCGGCGGCGAACCGTTTTGCCAAGCAAAGGCTCTTACAAGTCTTGGGAAAAAAATTCACGCAGCAGGCGGTCTTGATATTGTAACCTACACCGGCTATACATTTGAAGAGCTTGTCAGCGGCTTTGATAAAAATCCCGACTGGAAAGAGCTTCTCTTAGAAACCGATATACTTATTGACGGAAGATTTGAAGAATCACTGAAAAGCTATGAAATAAAGTTCCGCGGCAGCACCAATCAGCGCTATCTGGACGCTAAGGAAAGCGTCAGACAAAATAAACCTGTAAACGCCTGCCTTCCGGAATAAACGGCAATTATCCGGCATATATATTTCTGTATCATAAAAGCGGGAGTTACAAAATAGTTACAAAGGATTCCAATACAGTAAAGAGTGTTTACATCTTGCAAATTCCCTTGCACATTATTTGCAAATATGGTATTATAATAATGTATCATGAAGCAATAAAATTATGGGCAATACCTCACAGAAGCTGTGCGGTGTCTGTCAAAGAAGGGAGTGCCGGTAATGAGCCGCAAAAATCGCATTCTGGTTTCTATCTTAATCCTCATGGGAGCTGCTATGCTCAGTTCCTGCACAAGTACAGCCAGTGTTAATGCTGCTGACAGCGCAACTGCTGATATTTCGGTATGCGCTGAATATGAGACGGTTTAATTTACAGATATGAAAACTAATCCTCATTGTCGTTGACTTTGAGGATTTTTTTATACTGTCTGGCAAAGATAAAAACAGCTTTATAATAGGGCAGCAGACATCAGACTGACTGTCAGGCATGTTATTTTAAGGCAAAATTTCACAGGATTTCAAAGGTAAATTACAGAAAAAAGCTTGACAAAATACCTTTTTTGTTATATAATAAATTTTGTACTGTCAGAGAGACCGGTTAGTATCTTGCGAAATACCGGCAGTGCAGTCTAACCCAACTGCCCTCTGCCTGGTTTTCCGCTGTAAAAAAATACAGATGGAAACGAAGATATTTTTATATAAATTCAGGAGGAATCGACTATGGCAACAACTATGCCTAAGGCTTCAGAAGTAAGCCGCAAATGGTATATCATTGATGCAGAAGGCAAGCCCCTTGGCCGTGTTGCAGCACAGGCTGCTCACATTCTG
>CAZINV010000099.1:0-3984 GCA_964540685.1 uncultured Ruminococcus sp. | reverse complement strand
TCATCCAGCTTTATTTCGCCTTTGTCAATAGCATCAAGAATATCCTGCGCCCATGGTACCAAAAGCCATACAATGCTGCATTGCTCTTCTGATATTACTTTTATTATCCATTCCGGCTTTACGCCTTTCAGGAGTATTGCTTTTCCGCCCGAAATAAGCGAACCGAACCAGTGCATCTTTGCGCCTGTGTGATAAAGAGGAGGAATGCAAAGGAAAACGTCATCTTTAGTCTGCCCGTGGTGATTCTGCTCGGTTTTGGCAGAATGGGTGAGACTTTGATGAGTATGAAGAATAGCCTTGGGAAATCCTGTTGTACCTGAAGAAAAGTAGATAGCGGCATCGTCATCTTCGGTGATTTCTATTTCCGGATTTTCTGCGGAGGCATATACCGTAAGATTATTATAGCTTTCAGCGAATGTAGGGCAGTCTTTGCCTACATACAAAAGAGTCTTGACATCAGGAATACATCCGCAAAGCTCTTCAATTCTTCCGGTAAATTCAGGGCCGAAAACGAGAATGCTTGAATCAGAAAGCCCAAGACAGTATTTAATCTCATCGGCAGTATAGCGGTAATTAAGAGGAACGGCGATAGCGCCTGCTTTAAGTATGCCGAAATATATGGGCAGCCATTCTAAGCAATTCATAAGCAGAATTGCAACTTTATCTCCTTTTTTCACTCCGCGGGATAGAAGGAAATTTGCAAACTGGTTTGCCTGGCGGTTGAAATCATTCCATGTGATGAAGCGTCGGAAATCTTCTCCTGAGCCTGATTCTATAAGAGAGTACTCTTTCCAAGTGAATCTGCCTTTTGTTTCCGGCGGATTAATCTCAACAAGACTTATATCGTCACCGTAAAGCTTTGCATTGTTTTCAAGTATTTCAATGATGGGCATAAAAAATAGTTCCTTTCTGGTTTAACCGGATTTTTAGCAGCCTGAAATTGTCCGATTTGCAATGAGCAGACAGAGCGCCTGCATTTGCACGTCAAAATTATGCTGTGTTGCCTTATCTATTATAGCACATATTTTCGCAAAAGGCAATATATATTTTTCATTCAGCGCTTTATAATTCTGACGTTTCGCTTATGCAAAAGCAGCTTATGGCAGTTATTTCTTTAAGCTTTTTGTAGAGATTCACAAATTTCATAAATAAAATTTGTGCACTATTATTTATGCGATTTTTCATTTATTTTATTGACTTTTTTTGGGGAGTAATATATAATTAAGTTGGTAATGTGCGACGTCCCGTATATTATACAAAAAATAAAAAGAATTGGAGGAATTTTAATGCACAGCACAATCAAGCTTGCCAAGAAGGCTGTAGCAGTAGGTGTTTCATGCGCTATTGCTTTCTCAGTACTTGGCATCCCGTCCTTCAGTAACAGTGCATCCGCTGCCGGAACGCTTACAGCAGCTCAGATTACTGAAGAGATGAAAATCGGATGGAATATAGGTAACTCTCTTGACAGTATACCTACTTCTTCCAACGTTGCAACCCATGAAACCGCATGGGGCAATCCTGTAGTAACGCAGGAACTCATCAGCGCCGTAAAGGCAAAAGGTTTCAACACAATCCGTATACCGACAACATGGTATCCGCATATTTCTACTGACGGTTCATATACCATTGATACCGCGTGGTTAGAACGCGTAAAGGAAGTTGTGGACTATGCTTACAATGAAGATATGTACGTAATTCTTAATATTCATCATGAAGACTGGATTAACCGTTCGGATTTCGCTACAGCTTATGATGAAATGTCTGTAGAGCTGAAGGCTGTCTGGAAACAGATTGCTGAATATTTTAAGGATTATGACCAGCACCTCATTTTTGAAGGTATGAACGAGCCTCGTGCTGCCGGCACTGATTACGAGTGGTGGGCAGCGTCAGATGAATACTGGACTTGTGTTGATGTCGTTTCCAAGCTGGATACAGACTTTATTGATACTGTCCGTTCGGTAAGCTCTCCTTATAAGGATACCCGTCTTCTGATGATTCCGCAGTATTGCGCAACCAACGACGTATCAACATTCAGCCAGATTCCTATTCCGGATGATGACGATTATGTTGCAGCTTCTATACACGCTTATTCTCCATACGAATTCGCTATGGGCGACGGTCCTCATGATGTATTTTCAGAAGCATATGAAATATATCTTGATAATATGTTCAGCAATATCCGCACTACATTTACAGATAAGGATATTCCTGTTGTAATCGGCGAATTCGGTACTTCGGACTATGGCAATACCGAAGCAAGAATGGAATGGGCTGACTACTATCTGACATGGGCTAAGAAAATCGGCGTTCCCTGCGTACTCTGGGATAACAATGCTGTAGGCAACTCCGACACAAGCGAAATACATGCTTACATCAACAGGTCTACCTGTGAATGGTACGAAAACGGGGGCAAGGTTGTCGACGCTATGATGGCTGTTATCAATGACAGCAGCATCCAGTGGGGAAGTGACCAGTATAAACCTGTTTATACTCATGAATCTCTCAGTTCAGGTACTGTTATCTGGGAAGGCTCTGCAACTACTGATGAAGTAATGATGCCGCTGGATATGACTAAGGCAACGAGCGGCGGTGAAATTGCTGTTAAGTTTACAGGCAGCACTCCTACAATTGCATTTATGGACGCAGATTGGGGCGGCTGGACAGAAATGTCTCCTTATGATGTAGATGAAACAAACGGCATTGCATATTTCAAGTTTGACGATATTAAGTCATCTTGGGGCGGAGACGTTTCCACTATTAATTCTGCAAATATCAGAACAAATTCAACTACTACTCAAATGGTAGCTCTTGGTGCGGCTACAGTTTCTGCAGGCAGCGGTACAGGAACAACAACAACAACGACTGCAGCAACTACAACAACAGCTGCATCTACATCCGGTTCTTCTGACGGAAAAGAATATACACTCTCAGTAGGCGATACGTATACTTATTCTAATATGGACGAAGATAGCCGAATGATAGGCTTCGCATATTCAGATTTTGGCATCGGCGCTAATGAAAAGGTTACAAGAGTAGAAGTAACACTTTCTGCTATCGGTTCAAAGGTTGGCAAATGGCAGGGCGCATTCGGCTCTTCAACTACTGTTGAGGCTGACGGCTACTGGACTATTACTGATGATATGGAAGAAACTATCAGCAGTAAAACAGGCACAATCGCTTGGGATGTTGATTCTGCAACATCTTCAATCATTCAGACACAGTACGGCGGTGAAGTTAAGTTCGGCGTTTGGTGGATTGACTGCGATACATTTACAATTGATTCTGTAAAGATTATCACAGACGGTACGGGCAGCTCTGTTTCAACAACCGCATCAACTACTCAGAGTGCTCAGCAGACTACTACTACATCTGCACAGAGTTCAAGTGATGGCTATAAGCTGGAACTGAATCAGACTGTAACTTATTCTGACCTTCCTTCTGACGATAAAATGATTGGCTGGGATTGGGCTGATTTTGGTATCGGTACAAATGAAAAGATTCTGAAGGTTGAAATTAATATTTCTACACCAAGTTCAAAGGTTGGCAAATGGCAGGGCGCATTCGGCTCTTCAACTACTGTTGAAGCCGATGGCTATTGGACGCAAACCGATGATATGGAGCAAACAATTTCTGGTAAGAGCGGTACTATTACATGGGACGTTGACTCTGCAACATCTTCTATTATTCAGACACAGTATGGCGGACAGCTTAAGTGGGGCATCTGGTGGATTGACTGCGATACATTTACAGTTGATTCAGTAGTTGTATATACCGATAAGAGCAGTCAGGCAACTACGACAACTTCTAAAACTACAACAACTACCACCAAAACTACCACCACAACTACCACAACAACAACAAACAGTCAGGCAACAACTACAAATGGAAATACAAGCAGAGACGGCTATACATGGGAAGCAGGCACATATTGGGTTAACGCAGGAGATGAAATCTGCCTTGAGCCTAAGGTTTACAATGACCCCG
>CAZINV010000098.1:0-3996 GCA_964540685.1 uncultured Ruminococcus sp. | reverse complement strand
GCTTCTCCTGCAACCGCTCTTGCAAGAAGTGTCTTACCTGTACCGGGAGGTCCCATAAGAAGTACGCCCTTTGGAATACGCGCGCCAATATCGCTGTATTTTTTGGGGTTTTTGAGGAAGTCAACTATCTCCTCAAGCTCATGCTTTTCTTCATCAGCACCTGCAACATCCTTAAAAGTAGCTGTTCTGGTGTTCGCCTGATTTCTGATATTTGCCTTTCCAAATGAGGTAAACTTATTTCCTCCTCCTGCCTGACGCATCATTACTACCATCATAATTATACACATTCCAAGTATCAGAAATGTGGGTATAAGCGACAGCAGCCATGAAGAATCGCTTGCCTTTATATAATCCATCTTCAACGGGGCGTCCGGATTTCTCTTATTATAATTTTCCCGATAATCCGAAATATTTTCTACAAACAAGCCTACATCCGGCACTTCATATACAATGCTTTCGCCGTCATTTAATTTGATTGTAAGTTCTCCGTCTCCAAGATCAAGGGTATATTCCTTTACCTCATATTCATCAAAATATGAAAGCACCTCAGAGTATTCCGCGTCTGTCGAGCTTTTTCCAAATCCTTGCAGCATAAAAACAAGAGCTATAACAAGCAGTACTGCAACGATAAGGTACACACCGATACCACGATTCTTTTTTGGTGTCAAAGCATTCACTCCTTTTCTCTGTCAGGGAATTTCCCGCTGTCATATGTGACAGAAACCGCAAGAAGCCTTCTTGTCTCTCCCCGCACCGGCTTCACACGCTCTGCAATGCCTATGCCTTCGACGTAAATAAGACCTTCCTCATCTTCAAGAAAATGCAGCGTCTGCCGTCTGCTCAGCGGAACTTCCTCTTGTATTCGTTTTTTTATTGATACACTGAAGCCGCGTCCTGCAGGCTGAAACCTGTCTCCGGGTTTACGGTTTCTAAGTGTTATACACCCTTTTATTTTATCATAGTCAAGCAAGCTGTTTGTGTATTTTTTGTTAATTATACAATCATCTATTTTATTTTGCTCTGTTATCAGTCTCGTATGAAAATATATTCCGTCAAATAAAGACTGACATCCTATAGTAAGAACCATTTGCCGCCGTAAACAGACACTATCTTCCGAATTTCGTATAACCAGTTCGTCCCTTGAAACAAAGCAGTCATAATTCCCCGCAAGGTGACATCTTCCGCCTGTATAAACTATTTTTTCAATATCATCAAGCATTTTGGAATCATAGGTAATATTGCATTTTTCCAAGATCCTTGCTATACACCTCACGCGAACCGCCTTTGGAATTTCTTGTATGTTTACAAGGCATAGAGGATACCTGAAATGTTTTTCAAACGCTGCGCTGCATTGATTGTCAAAAAATTCATCATCATCTCTCAAAGAACGGCACATTGCGGAAACTGTCTTTTCAACAGAGGGATTTATTTCCTGCAAAAGCGGAACTATATTATGCCGTATACGATTCCTCGTATAATCATTAGAATTATTTGAACTGTCGGTCACAAATTCCTCGCCGATTTCCTTTAGAAACTCCTCAATCTCCTGCCGTGAAGCAAACAAAACAGGTCTTATAAATCTGCCCCTTTTTACAGGAATACCGCACAATCCATGAAGCCCCGCTCCTCTTGCAATACGCTGCAAAATAGTTTCCAGATTGTCAGACGCTGTATGGGCTGTTGCAATAACGCCTTCTTCTTTTTCAAAGACCGCATAGCGGCACTGTCTTGCGGCAGTTTCCACAGAACCGCCGTTTTTTTCACGATACGCATTCACATCGCATCGATATACGTGCAGATCTACACCGCACCTTTTACATAACTCACGGCAGAATTGCTCATCTCTGCCGCTTTCTTCTCCCCTCAGACAATGATTTACATGGACAGCAGAAACTTTTACCGAGAGTTTATCTTTTAACATAAGCATTCCCATAAGAAGCGCAACACTGTCCGCACCTCCGGATAAAGCACAGCACATTTTACTTTCATTATCCAGAAGATGCTGCTCCTGAATAAACCTCTGCATTTTTCTGATAAAATTCTCTTTAATGTTCATTATGCATCTCCGCATTGCTGAAACGTGTAAATTGACCGTCCCAGACAAGATTTACCGTACCTGTTTCGCCGTGTCTGTTTTTGGCTATGATACATTCCGACAAATTCGGAGACTCGCTGTTTTTATTATAATAAGAGTCTCTGTATAGAAACATCACTATATCAGCATCCTGTTCAATAGAACCCGATTCGCGCAGATCGGACAGCATAGGCCGCTTATCGTTTCTGCTCTCAGGTCCGCGTGAAAGCTGAGACAGAAGAATTACCGGAATATCAAGTTCCTTAGCCATAATTTTAAGCTGTCTCGTTATTTCTGAAATAACAAGCACACGGTTGTCCGTTTTTAGCGTTGAGGTCATAAGCTGAAGGTAATCTATCACAACAAGTCCTAAATTCTTCATACGCCTGAGCTTCGCCTTTATCTGCTGAACCGTAATACCTGCTGTATCGTCAAAATACATAGGCAAGCCGCTCAAAACGCCTGCTCCCTGTGCAAGGCGCACCCAATCATCATTTGTAAGAAATCCGCTTCTTAACTTATGAGAATCAACCAGCGCTTCTGTAGAAAGCATACGGGTTGCGAGCTGTTCTCTTGACATTTCCAGAGAAAATACCACAACCTCTTTGTCTCCGCGCCTTGCAACATTAGTAGCTATATTTATTGCAAAAGACGTTTTACCCATGCCGGGACGTGCAGCTATAAGTATGAGATCAGAGCGATTAAGTCCTGAAGTGACAGTATCAAGATATTTATATCCTGTACGCGCACCTAAATATTTTTCCTTATCAGGCCCCGATATTTTTCCTATCCTGTCATAAGCTTCGCAGACAGCGTCTCCTATTTTAACAAGCCCCTGTATTGACCTGCCCTGACGAATGTCAAATATCTTCTGTTCCGCACTGTCAAGAAGGGTCTGCGCATTTATTTCTCCGCTCTGAATGTCCTGTAATATTGATCTTGCTGCAAAAGCAAGGCTTCTGAGATAAAATTTCTCTGCTACTATATTACAATAGCTCTCTATATTTGAAACAGACGGCACCATATTGATAAGCGCTGCAAGATAAGCTCTTCCCTCCTGAGCAGTATCAAACAGATGCTGCTGCATTGCAATATTGAGCAGCGTAATAACGTCAGCTTTTTCCCCTGACGTAAACATCTGAACAATTATCTGAAAGAGCGCCTTATGCTGCTCATTGAAAAAGCAATCGGGCTTTATCTTTTCAAGAACTATCGGCAAAACTTCAGGTTCTGTCAGGACTGCGCCCAAAATTGTCTGTTCCGCTTCAAGACTGAAAGGAAGTTCGCCGTTTGCTTCAAGCTGCTCAAGCTGATTTTGTGCCATATGCCGCACCTCCTGTTTTAAGAAAAAAATACGGGCGAACAAAAGTCGCCCATAGTGATACATCAGCTCTCGGAAACTTCTATAGTAACTTTGACAGAAATGCCTGCATAAAGCTTGATGTCCGCTTCATAAGTACCGAAATTTTTTATTTCGGATTTAAGAGAGATCTTCTTCTTTTCAACCTTGCAGCCATACTGCTTTTCAATACACTCTGCGATATTCTGCGCAGTAATCGCACCGAATAGTCTGCCTCCCGAGCCTGCCTTTGCATATGCCTTTACGGTCTTGCCGCCGATAATGGATGCTATCTCATTTGCCTTCTGCTTTTCAACATCTATCTTATAAGCGGCTGATGCATTCTTTCCTGCAAGTTCGGAAAGATTCTTAGCATTAGCCTCTACCGCCAGACCCTTTGGAAACAGCATATTACGTGCGTATCCATCTGCAACGTTCTTAACTTCTCCCTTTTTCCCTGAACCTTTCACATCCTGTAAGTAAATAACCTTCATAATAAACATTCCTTTCTAAATTTTATTATGTTACCTTTTACGTTCCGTCTCGTAATTTTCGAGCACCTGCAGCAGACGTTCTTTTGTTT
>CAZINV010000097.1:0-4176 GCA_964540685.1 uncultured Ruminococcus sp. | reverse complement strand
AAATGTGTCTAAGTGATAAACTTGCCATAGAGCAGTTCCTCCTATAATTTTTTCTTACTTTCAGAGAACAGTTGCCTGCCCGCTTTAATACAATAATATAATAACAGAAATCGTCTTATTTTGCAAGTCGTTATTTGCACAAACTTTTATCCTTTAATTCGTTGATTATGACGAACATTTTATAATACTTGCAATAAGCGGTAAAAAAATGTCCCTTTCATTCGTTAATTTGTTTAAATCTTTATCGGATAGCGCAATAACCTCTCCAAACTGTAAATCCGGCGGCAAAACCATATTCCCCATGGCAATGCGCCTTAAACTTTCAACACGATTTCCTGCCGCTGCCAGCATACGCTTTATCTGGTGATATTTCCCCTCGCTGATAGATATGAGTATCTCTGCACCCTCCCCGTCAATTGCGGCAGCCCTTGCCGGTCTGCACCTTGTACCGTCCCGTAAAACTATTCCCTCTGCAATAAGTTCCTTTGCCTTATCAGTGAAAGGCTCTGCAAGACCTGCAATGTAATATTTCGGAATATGCTTTTTCGGCGATGTGAGATTGTGCAGCAGCGCTCCGTCATTTGTGAGAAGAAGGAAACCTGTCGTATCCTTGTCAAGACGTCCTGCAGGCGAAAGCCTCTGCCTGCTGTATTCCGGCGGCAAAAGGTCAATGACCGTCTTCTCTCTTTTATCCTCTGTCGCACTCACATATCCTGCCGGCTTATTCATAAGAAGAGTAATATTTTTATTCCGCCTTACTGAAATTCCTAAAACAGAAACATCGTCATCGGGCGTTATGTCCATGTCTGCTTTTAATGCCGCGCCGCCGTTTACCTTTACCTTTTTAGCTGCAATCAGACTTTTTATCCGGCTGCGTGAAAATTCTGTACGCTCCGAGAGATATTTATCAAGGCGCATATTTTATCCTTTCCTCACGGTTCTAAAAAAAATATCTGTGAATATTATAAATATTATTTAAGGCAACAGATAGGAGTGCTTATATGAACCGTTCTCTGATTATTCTTACTATGGGCATAGCCGGCGTTGGTTTAGGCGTATTCGGACTTGTCAGATACATAGACCGCATGCCGCAGACGGAAGAAATTTTACTTATGAGCGATGATGAAAGGCGCGGCTTTTTGTCCGGATACGGATGCATAGCTAAAGAAGAGCCGCCTGTACAGCAGGATATAATTCTGCCCGCAAGCGGCAATTCATCAGTTTTCGGTGATTACTGCGCTCTTCAGAATGACCAGAAGCTGCCGCTTTCAGAGCATTTCGGCGAAAAAGCGGTTGTATGGACATACACTCTGGAGGGCGCATCCGCTGAACATGCGGAAATTATCTGCACGCCGGATGGACTTCTTTTGGGACTTATGAAATATGACAGCAAAAATTTTTACCGTATGTACCCGATAATTACCTGATTATCCTTGCAATGCAGCCAATAGCCGGCAGCTCTTTGGAATTGCCCTGACCGGTCTGAATCATCCCGTAAATCATCAGAATAAGGCAAACCGCTGAAGCAATCAAAGAAACAAGTCCGGAAATGATCCAGCCAGCCACAGGTATCCAGCCTATAATTATATCTACGAGCCTGGCCGCTATGCTCAGAATGATAGAAGCAAGCAGCAAAAGAAGCCCTTGATTGGCGTGAAAGCGGCAGTAAGAGGTGTGACCCGCTACAAGCGGCAGCCAGAAGAGGATCGGGATATAAGCAAGAACGCATATCACTTTATTATCTGCAATATCCTGAGTGCCAAATTCGTTTGAGCAGTCTGCTCCTTTAAAATTGTAAACCATTTTTTTCTCCTTGTAAAATCTTTTAAAATTATTGCGCATATGAGGCTGCGCACGTAAAAGCCGGCTGATGGTCTGAGACTTATGCATCGCCCAGTTCACTGACGGCGTTTATAAATTCTTCTACGCTTGAAAAGTCCTGATAAACAGATGCAAAGCGGATATATGCAACAGCGTCGATTCCTTTGAGCCGTTCCATAACTATATTGCCGATTTCAGTTGATTTTATACTTGTGCGGGGCTGATTTGCAAAGCATTCCTCAACAGCGTCCACTATCCCCTGAACCTGAGCCGCTGTAACAGGACGTTTTTTTATAGCGCTGAAAATGCCGGACATAAGCTTGTTTTTATCAAAGGGCTGAATGCTTCCGTCCTTTTTTTCAACAGTCAGCATGGGAAGCTCAACTGCTTCATAGGTTGTGAACCTTTTCATACATGCGCCGCATTCTCTGCGCCTGCGTATTTTCATTTCCGACGGGCGGGAATCCAGAACCCGTGTATCCTTTTCTCCGCAAAACGGACATCTCATATTATTCTATTCTCCTATCATAATCTGCTGCATCGCTATTAACAAACGCTCTTCGCCATTCTTTCAAGAACCTGATAGTTCTGCAAAAGATCGGAAACGTTTTCAAAAGCGCTGCGGTAAAGCTCTAATACGACTGTGCAGTCCGGGCTGAGAACTGACAGCTTTTTTAAAAAGTCTTTTACGCGGAAACTGCCGCTGCCGATAGTCAGACAGTCGCCATACGGACCATGGTCGCTCATGTGTACCAAAACAATATTCTCTCCAAGTGCTTCCAGAACAGCATCCGGTTTTTCTCCTGAACGCACCGCTTGTTTTATATCAAGAACAAATTTTCCGCGTCTGCCAAGCTGCTTTTTCA
The DNA here is from genome assembly GCA_964540685.1 of uncultured Ruminococcus sp. Classification (GTDB taxonomy): domain Bacteria; phylum Bacillota; class Clostridia; order Oscillospirales; family Ruminococcaceae; genus Ruminococcus_C. Next base: position 1,489 of record CAZINV010000097.1, on the reverse strand, counting down.
TTTCTTTGAGAAATTCCAGAGAACGGCTTGTACATCTGGCAACGTTTTCCTGCGCCACAATTATTCCAAATTCTTCTCCCGCCTCGGAAAGCATATTAAATCTTTCAAAGTAGAGCTGATTATCAACCGGACCTTTGGCGCCGTGCAAAACAAATACGCCGGCTCCCAATGCCTGCATAGCGGCAAAATAATGCTTGTAGTAATCTATAGCGTCATCAGTTCGGCGTTTGTATTGTGAAAAAAAGAGCAGCGGTTCCATTTCGCCGGTAAACGGATGCAGAGAGCTGCATGAAGCGCCGAAGCGCCTTAAAAGGTCAGCTAAATTCATAATAAAGCTCCTTCGCAGTTCTGAATGTGTATTCAGAAATATCTCTGTCCTTGAAACGCCTCCAAGCACAAGCTCATATAAAGCGTCTTCCAGCGGCATTGGATACAGACAAGCGGTTGACACGCCTGTTTTCAGCATAGCTATTCTCCTTTGCAAAATCGTAGTATTAAAATAAACGCCTTTTGCTTATTATATCACATTCTCCTGCGTTTTGCAATAGTAAAGCAAAGGATTTCTGTGAATTTTAATAAAAAACTTGACACCATTCTTATGCTTTGATATAATAGGTTTATTAAGGCGGCACCGCATAATTTTTATTTGCGGATTACACAGCGCCGCTTTTTGTATAACTTTATTGAAATAAGGCTGGTAGATATTGTTATGCTGAAATGCAAAAATAAAGACAGGGATTCTTATAAGAGAATGTATTCTCTCTTTGCAGCTGCCGCAATGCTGGCGCTTTTCGCCGCTGCTTTCGGCTTAGTCTGGTACCGGTGCTACAGCGGCGCTATAATGCTTCCATTCTACAGAAGGGGAAACTGGGTCATTATCGCAATTTATATGATACTTATGATGCTTTTCAGCAGCGTATTCGGCGGTCTGAAAACAGGCTACCTCAAGCGTACAGATACTTTTTACGCTCAGTCGCTGTCCATGTTCTGCGTAAATACAGTGACTTACTTCCAGATAAGTCTTATCGCAAGAGACTTTGCTAATATTATCCCCATGCTTCTGCTTACTCTTATAGATATAGCAATACTGCCTGTATGGATTATAATCACCAACAAGCTCTACTTCTACCTTTTTCCGCCTAGAAAGCTTGTTATAATATACGGTGAAAAAGCAGCTGCCGAACTTGTAGCCAAAATGAGCCGCAGAGTAGACAAGTATATGATATGCGAATCCGTAAGCGCCGACCGGCCCATAAAAGAAATGCAGGACGCGATAGACCGCTATGAAGGCGTTATTCTATGCGATATGCCCGGACAGCAGAGAAACGATATTTTGAAATATTGCTTCGCAAAAAAAATCCGCGTGTATGTTGCGCCGAAAATTTCAGATATTATAATAAGAGGAGCGGAAGAAATAAGACTTTTCGATACTCCCCTGCTGCTGTGCAGAAACAAGGGTCTGTCCCCTGAGCAGCGCCTGGTTAAAAGA
>CAZINV010000096.1:0-4208 GCA_964540685.1 uncultured Ruminococcus sp. | reverse complement strand
AAATATAATCCTATATTCATGATGGCCGATTCCGGCGCCCGCGGCAGTATGAGTCAGATAAGACAGCTTGCAGGTATGCGCGGACTTATTGCAAATACTTCCGGCGCTACTATTGAGATGCCTATTCGTTCTAACTACCGTGAAGGTCTTAACATTCTGGAATACTTCATTTCTTCCAGAGGCGCACGTAAAGGACTTGCAGATACCGCTCTTCGTACGGCTGACTCAGGATACCTGACAAGACGTCTTGTTGACGTATCTCAGGAGGTCATTATACGCGAAACGGACTGCGGTGCTGCTGACGGTCTTAATGTTTATGAAATCCGCAACGGCAATGAGCTTATTGAACCTCTTGCAGACCGCCTTGCCGGACGTTATCTTGTTGAAGATGTCAAAGATCCGTCAACGGGGGATGTTATTCTCTATAAGAATAAGATGCTGATGGAAGAGGACGCTGCAAAGCTTGAAGCTCATGGCATCACGTCTGTAAAGATTCGTTCTGTATTGACCTGCCAGGCTAAGCAAGGCGTATGCGCTAAGTGCTATGGTATGAACCTTGCAAACGGCAATCTTGTTTCTGTTGGTGAAACTGTAGGCGTTATAGCTGCGCAGTCTATCGGCGAACCTGGTACTCAGCTTACAATGCGTACTTTCCATACAGGAGGCATCGCGTCCGCCGAGGACATTACACAAGGTCTGCCCCGTGTTGAGGAATTGTTTGAAAGCCGTCATCCTAAGAGCGCTGCTATTCTGGCGCGTAATGGAGGTATCGTTCATATTGAAGAAGTCAAAACAGCGCGTACAATTTATGTAACAAATAATGAAACGGGCGAGACGGAAACATATCCTATTCACTACAGTTTAAAGATAATTGTTCGTGAAGGCGATGAAATCGCTAAAGGCGCACGTCTTACGGAAGGCAACATTTATCCCGGAGATATTCTCAGCATTTTGGGAGTCGATTCTGTTCAGGACTATATAATAAAAGAGGTTCAGAAGGTTTACCGTTTGCAGGGCGTTGATATTAACGATAAGCACATTGAAGTTATAGTTCGTCAGATGCTCAGAAAGGTTAAGATTATAGATTCAGGCAGCAGTTATCTGCTTCCCGGCACTCTTATTGATAAAAAGAAGATTGCCGACATTAACGCTGAAATACAGCAGCGTATTGACGATGGCGAAACTGACCTCAGCTTTGTAACAGTAAGTCCGGTACTTCAGGGTATTACAAAAGCTGCGTCAAGTTCAGACAGCTTTTTGTCAGCAGCTTCATTCCAGGAAACTACAAAGGCTTTATCGGACGCTGCTATACGCGGTAAGACAGATCATTTGTATGGTCTTAAAGAAAACGTTATTATTGGCAAACTGCTTCCGGCAGGTACAGGTATGGATGTTTATAACAATGTCAAAATTGTTAAAAATGAGAGCTATCTCGATCAGCATGCATCTGTTGCCGGCAAAAGCTTTCAGAGTACAATATAGCTAAAGACTGCATCGCATAATTCAGAAATACATCAGGCTAAAAGCGGAAATTTTGCGGTGCTTTCTGAAGGACAATTCTAATATTAATCTCTCATCAACTGAATGAAAAGCAGCACTGTCTATTTCATCAAACCGGCAAGAGATTATTATAAAAATAACAGCACTGCTTTCCGGCGGTGCTGTTGTTGTATGGAGGGACATTTATGAAGCTAAGAGTTAAAGCATTGATTTTTATATGCCTTTTTTGTTTATGCAGCGGTTTACAGCTCTCTGCTGTATCTGCGGCGGAAGACACGGCTGTATCAGAAACTGTAGAATCTGTTCAGGATGAAACGGAGGACGGGACGCCAAGGGGCGTTAAAATAGCAGGCTTTTTGGTAATTTTTACAGCCGCTATGGGTACGACAGCATTTATTGCGGCGCGGCCTAAGCTTAAAATGCTTAGAGAAATGAGCAAAAAACAATAAATATTTATTACTTGAAAAGCCTGCAAATTTAGACAAAACAATTCCATATTTGTATAATAAAATTGTGCTATTCGTTTACTTTGCGTTAATGTAAAATACTTGAAAAATCAGTATATCACTATTATAATATTTATACAAAATAAAGTATGCACGGAAAGGAGAATGGCTATGAAAGGAAATAGAAATAAAAGGCTGCCTTCTTTGTTCTTAGGCGCAGTTACGGGAATTGTTTTTTTAGCGGGTTCAGGCATTGAAGCCGCAGATTCAGTTTATACAAATGCTTCCATACAAGCTTCAGCGGCTTATGATGAAAGTGAGCTGGAAATTTTTTACAGCAGAACCAAGCAGGAAATAGCTGATCAATATTCAGCAGCGCTTTATGCGGAATCGTTGTATGATAATAATGATGCAGGTACATGGTATGCCGAGGAGCCGTCTATTGAATATCCCTACAACCCGGGAATGATTTCCGATGCAGCTCATTCTTCTATGATTGCCATGACGAACTTTTATCGTTGGATATCCGGCTGCGATCCAATAGAGGCTGCACGGTACAGCGAGTCTGAGCTTCCGCTGCAAACAGGTGCGCTGGTGCGTAATTTTTGCTGGCAGCATGTTGTAATCGACAGCTTTAAGCCTGATGATATGGACGATGAACTCTGGCAGAAGGGTGCGGACTGCAATCACAATATTCTCGCTTTAGACTACACTCCTGTCGGCGCAGTTACTGCATGGATAAGCGAAGGCTATGATCAAAGTATTGAGACATGGAAAACTGTCGGGCATAGAGCTATTCTTCTTGACAGCAAGCTTTCAAAAATGTCTTATGGCTTTTGCGGACGTGTTGCTATAGGTACGGCAGAGATGTCAAAAAATGAGATGGAGCTTCCTTTTACGGCATATCCCTGCCCCGGCTATATGCCTACAAATGTAATAAATCCCACAAACTGCGCGTGGACTGCAGAGTTGAATGACAACCGTTTTGGATTTGACGATATTGAAGATGTAAAGGTGACTATAACTAATATCCGCACAGGGCAGCAGTGGGTGAGAACTTATGATGACAGTACCATGATATACAGCTACGGGCTGATTACGTTTGTACAGCCTGATGACTATGTTGATATGATGTATACAGACAGCTATCAGGTAAATATAGAGGGTATTTATAACATTGAAACGTATGCTGATACGCAGATTTCATATAGAATAGATTTTTTTGATATGTCTGACTATGTTCAGACTCGTGTAAAAAGCGCAGACACCTGTTGTAAATATATGATAGGCTCGGAAATGATGAATGAGGATGATTTAACTCTCATAGCGTCTATTCTTCCCAATGAAGTGAATGTACTGGCTGATAATAAGCAGATTTTTAAAGTACCAATTGATGGAGAATGGCAGGTTGATATGTTAAATAGTTGTTTTGTAGCAAAAGGGGATCTTTCTCAGCTGCCTGACAGACTTAGCGATCCAAAGGGCTATCTTAACAAAATAGTTATTCCATATGCAGTGAAGACCGATATATGCGATATTTATGATACGCTTGATATTGTGCCGCAGGAAGTGAATGAAGGCGGAAAGGTAAGTATAAGTGCATATAGAACAAATTCTTCAACTGATACAGTTAATATTTTTAAGATTATTCAAGGAGCGGATGGTACATACTCGTCCCAAAAGGTATTTGATTCAGGGGATTCATCATATGTTAACAACGGAACAATAGATGGTTTCAATATTGAAGCAGCTTCTTTATCGGACAGCGGAGAATATATTTCTATATACTATGATAAGGCAAGCATGGATCTTAGGTATACAGTGCCGGTTTATGTAAGCAATTCGGTTTCTGCTCTTAAGGTTAACAGTTCTTTGAAATATGATGTAAATCGTGACGGCGTGGAGGACATGAAAGATAGCTGCGCTCTTAACTGCATGATTTTGGGAACTTTAGAAGTACAGAGTTCCGGAGATGTAAATGAAGACGGATATGTAAATATATTTGATTTGGCGCTTATAAGAGAGTATCTTTTCGCTCTATTGAAACAATAAATTTAAAAAGGAACGTCCATCTGATTTTTAATCGGCTTCAGATGAGATCAAGAAAATGAAAGTCCCGCAGGCTTGCGCTTGCGGGGCTTTTTGTTACCGCTTTACTTTGAAAGCATAATCTTTTCCGGATAATAGCTTAAAATCAGAGAAAACTTCTCTGCGTTCAAATTTTTCCAGTCCTTTTCTGTAAATTGATTGTCCACCAATAAA
>CAZINV010000095.1:0-4217 GCA_964540685.1 uncultured Ruminococcus sp. | reverse complement strand
TGCGGCGGAGCCGCCGTAGAGGCGGTTCATTTTTCTGTTAAACGCGGTAATTGACGGATATTTGCGGCAGCTTGTTGTGAGCAGACTTGCAGCAAGTGCATAAGCGGCGCTCTTTTCCTGTGAAATCGGCAATATAAACCTTACGTTTATAGTATTTGTTTTGAATTTCGGGTCTGTAACCGTATTAAAACCGATAGACTCCGAAAGCATTGTTCTTTCATAAGATGCTGACATATCATAATCCTTTCTTCATTTAAAAAATTTGATTACAATGGTTATAATTTTTATTATAACATATCCTGAGCTAAATTACCATAGTTTTTTTAAAAAAAATCACTTTTAAGTTTTTCCGGCTTTTTTTAAGTCAGCGCTGCATAATTCTGATCTGCCGCCTTAAAATAATGTCAAAAATTGTGAATAGTAAAATATTAGCGTTGACATATATATAAAAATTTAGTATAATAAAATATAACCTATTCGCCGATGGCACCGCCGCTTAGGCGTCGGGATTCGCTTCAGAATTTTAGCGGGGCGCTGTTCCGATTTAAAGATAATACAAAAGCGAGGAGTATATTATGAAAAAAATTACGGTTCATGCAAGTACTGAATATGATATTTTTATAGAAAACGGTCTGCTCGGTTCCTGCGGCAATATTATAAGAGAAAAAACAAACGCGCAGAAGATTGCCGTTATAACGGATGATACAGTTAATGAGCTTTATGGCGGAGTTTGCGAAAAGGCGCTCAGAGAAGCCGGATTTGATGTTATAAAGTTTGTATTTCCCCATGGCGAGACTTCCAAATGTATAGAAACGCTTGCCGGCATATATAATTTCTTATGTGAAAACAATATAACCAGAACCGACTGCCTTGCAGCGCTGGGCGGCGGAGTAACAGGTGATATTACAGGATTTGCAGCTGCTACATTTCTGCGCGGAATTGATTATGTGCAGATTCCCACGACTCTTCTTGCACAGGTTGATTCATCAGTGGGCGGCAAAACCGCCATTGATCTGAAAGGCGGCAAAAACCTTGTAGGCTCTTTTAAGCAGCCTGCTTGTGTAATATGCGATACAGGCGCTTTGAAGACTCTTACTTCCGAGATTTTTTCTGACGGAATGGGAGAAGTGATAAAATACGGCATGATACGTGACGAAGAGCTTTTTGAGCTTATTGCAAAGAACAATCAGGAAACCGTTTGGACGGATATAGAAGATATTATCGAAAGATGCATAAGCATCAAGCGCGATGTTGTGGAAGCTGATGAATTTGACACAGGAGAGAGAATGATTTTGAATTACGGCCACACTCTTGGTCATGCAATAGAGAGCTATTATAATTATGAAACGTACAGCCATGGCAGCGCTGTTGCGGCAGGAATGTGCATGATGGCGGAAAAGACCTGTTCGCCTGAAACAGCGGAAAGGCTTAAAAAATGCGTCAAAGCCTATAACCTTCCAACGTCCGTTCCGGCTGATATAAAAGACCTTGTACCGCTTTGCGGCAAAGATAAAAAACGCGCGGCAAGCCAGCTGAGATTTATAGTCTGCAAAACAATAGGGAAAGCGGAAATTCACACCATGCCATTTGATTCGTTTTCAGCTTGGATGGAAAGCCGGAGCTAAGAATTAATACTAATCTTTCACCAGCTGAATTAAAAGCAGCACAGCCTTTTTCATCAGGCAAGCCGGCAAGAGATTAGTATAAAAACTGTTGAAATCTTAAACAGTTTGTGCTATAATAAAGGTATCAATTAAGAATAGGGAGGAATCATTATGTCATCGTTCTGGAATAATCGCATTACATTTTCTATATTTGGGGAATCTCACGGACCGGCAATAGGCATTATAATAGATAATCTGCCATCGGGAGAATATATAGACAAAGAAAAACTTCTTCAATTTATGGCAAGACGCGCACCGAAAAAGGATGGAACTACAACTTCCAGAGGAGAGAAGGATCTGCCGCAGATAATGTCAGGCGTGCTCAATGAGAGAACTACAGGCGCACCGCTGTGCGCAGTGATTCAGAATACAGATACACGATCAAAGGATTACAGCGATCTGGCTAAGATTCCGCGTCCGGGACACGCTGATTATACAGGAGCGATGCGCTATCAGGGATTTAATGATGTAAGAGGAGGAGGACACTTTTCCGGCAGACTTACCGCTCCGCTTTGCTTTGCAGGGGCAGTTTGCGGTCAGATTCTTGAACGCAGAGGGATTTACACCGGCGCGCATATTGCGTCTATACATGGGATAAAAGATGACATGTTCAATTCCGTCAAGGTGGCAAAGGCTGATTTGCTTGCTGTTCGTGAAAAGGATTTTCCTGTAATTAACGATGAACAGGGACAGGCCATGCGCGAGGATATTATAAATGCAAGGAATGGCTGCGAATCACTGGGCGGAATTATTGAATGCGCATGTGTAAATGTTCCGGCGGGAATCGGATCTCCAATGTTTGACGGACTTGAAAATTCTATTGCGCAGCTCGTATTCGGGATTCCTGCTGTAAAGGGTATTGAATTCGGCGCAGGCTTTAAGGTTGCCGAAATGGTGGGAAGTCAGGATAATGACAGCTTCTACATTGATGAAAACGGCAGCGTAAAGACTCGTACAAATAATCACGGAGGAATATTGGGAGGAATATCTTCCGGCATGCCTATCACATTGAATGTTGCTGTAAAGCCTACTGCTTCGATTGCAAAGCCTCAGGAGACAGTTGATTTCCGCGCGAAGAAAAATGAAGTTTTGCAGGTGAAAGGCAGACACGATCCGTGTATTGTGCCGAGAGCCGTACCGTGTGTAGAGGCGGCAGTCAATATTGCTATTCTTTCACATATGATGAATTATCCTCATTTTTAAATCAGACCGGAGGTGAATCCTGATGCAGGAAGAGAATCTGCTTAAAATGTCAGAAATGGCGACTCCGCCTGTTATGGAGACTTATACGGCAAGTATACTTATATGCTATTTGCTCTATAAAATTGACCGTCCTATTGAAAAAGCGCATCTTTACGATATTGCTGTGGGCGGTAATATAATAAATTACTTCTTTTATCAGGAATCAATTTCATACCTTGAAAAGAACGGATCTATAGTTTCAACGGAAACATCTGACGGCAAAACTGCGTATGTCCTTGCGGAGAACGGCGTTCAGTGCGCAAAGCAGCTCAGAAATTGCGTAGGTAAAGCGTATCGCGATAAGATGGTGCTATGCGCTTTAAAATATTTTGCAAAGCTGAAACGCGAAAGCGAAGTAAAGATAGAATATATTCCCCTTGAACACGGCTATTATGTTCATGTACGGTGTCTTGATGTTCAGGCTGATCTTCTTGACATGAAGCTGTATGCTCCGGATCTTACCCAGGCAAAATATCTCGGAGAACAGATAATGCTGAATCCTGCCGGCTTTTACGGAAAAATACTTGACGCGGCATTTCAAAATGAAGAAGATAAAGCTGACTACGATTTGTCAGACAATTGAAAATTTTGAAGAGTGCTAAAAAGAATGCACTATTATTGGTTGTAATATACAAAAACATATAACAAAAATTGTAAGAGTATACATATTTTTTTTTTTAGTCCGGAAAAGCATTGCAATTTTAAAAGCAGTGTGTTAAAATAAATATGGCATATTTGAGTCCGATTATTATTTTCTTTGGAAGGAGATTTCTATGAACATCAAAAAGAAATTCATTGCAGCATTATCAGCAACGGCGATTGCAATGACAAGTATTGCCGGAACTTCAAGTGTTTACGCTCTTCTGGCTAACAGAGGTTCAGCTTCTGAAACGGCTCTTTACGGAGCGGGGAACGGTTATACATGGGAAGTCGGCGAATATTGGGTTAAGGCAGGAGAAGAACTGTACATTGCGCCTAAGGTATACAACGATCCGGGCGGAATTACAGGCTTTAAGTGCAAGCTTTCTGCATCGGCACTGGATAAAGGAGCTATTAAGGTTACTAAAAACGGCGATTCAGACGTTTTTATCGGCATTACCGGCGATGATAGTTATGCATATCCCCAATTTGAGGAACAAAATTCTAAGGACGCGGCTTTAATGGTTGTGGTAGGAACTACTAATGCAGGCACACCTGCTGACGCTGCGGCAGACGGCGCTTCTCTGTTTGGAATTTACTACGATACGGCTGATGAAGCCACAGTAATAGCCGCTGCCACTGAATTGGGACTGGAACTTAAATCAGATGATG
>CAZINV010000094.1:0-4251 GCA_964540685.1 uncultured Ruminococcus sp. | reverse complement strand
ACCGTCTTATCGATTTTCCGCTGTCCAATATGGTTAATTCGGGCATTCAGGAAGTTGGTGTGATAACAAAGTCCAATTATGGCTCTTTGATGGATCATCTGGGTTCAGGCAGAGAATGGGATCTGGCAAGAAAAAAAGGCGGACTGCACCTTCTGCCTCCTTTCAGCCATGTTGGCGGCGGTGTATATCAGGGCAGACTTGAAGCTCTCAATAATGTCTGGAACTTCATTGATTATGCAAAATCTGAATACGTTGTTTTGTCCAATTGCGATGTAATTACGAATATTGACTTATCTGAAGTGGTCGCTCAGCATGCAAAATCTGATGCCGATATTACTATTATATACGCCAAGGGCATGTATCGTATGGAGAAAAATATCAGCTCAAACATACTTACTATTGATGAGGAAAACAATGTTACTGAGATCCTCGTTAATCCTGACATGGCAGGCGAATGCAATATCTGTCTCGATATGTTTGTTATGAGAACAGACTTCATGAAGAAGATAGTTCGCGAAGCTTCAAGTAAAAATCAGCATAGCCTTATACGCGATGTCCTTCAGGGACGCAAGAACGAATTTGTATTCAAGGCATATGAGCATAAAGGCACGTTTTTCAAGATTGACAGTCTTGAATCATACTACAAGACAAATCTGATGCTTCAGCAGGCAGATGTGAGAAAAAATCTCTTTAATACAGAGTCTCCTATCTATACAAAGACAGGCGATAATGCACCTGTAAAATACGGTCTTGAAGCAAATATAAAGAACTCTACTATTGCAGACGGCTGTATTGTAGACGGTACTGTTGAAAACAGCGTGCTCTTCAGAGGCGTAAAGATAGGCAAGGGTACTGTTGTAAAGAATTGCGTAATTATGCAGGGTACTGTAATTGGCGAAAGATGCAGCCTTGAATCTGTTGTTACAGATAAGGAAGTTGAGATTTCTGCCGATAAGGTGCTTACAGGTTCGCCGGAATTTCCGCTTTACCTTGGCAAAAAGGCTAAAATTTAAGCCTGTGAATTTCTCTGCGTTAATACTAAACAAAGGAAGGAACCACTGATGAAAATATTATTTGCAGCAAGCGAAGCACTGCCTTTTGCAGCTTCCGGAGGTCTTGCGGATGTCCTTGGCTCACTGCCGGCAGCACTTAGCGAAAATGACTGCGATTGCCGTATTGTAATACCTCTGTATAGAAGCGTAAAGCCTGAACTTCGCAATAAAATGACATACGTCGGAGATATTACGGTTGATGTCGCATGGCGCAAGCAGTATTGCGGATTGTACACAATCAAACACGGCAGCGTAATCTATTATCTGATTGATAATCCATATTACTTCATGCGTGACGGTATGTACGGATTTTATGATGACTGCGAACGCTTTGTATTCTTTAGCCGCGCAGTGCTGGAAATACTTTCTCTCATAGAGTGGAAACCTGATATTATCCACTGCAATGACTGGCAAACTGCCATGGTTCCTGTATATTATGAAACTATGTATAAATACCACAGAGAATATGAAGGAATAAAGACTGTATATACTATTCACAATATTCAATATCAGGGAGTATACGGAAAAGAAGTTGTGACCGAACTTATGGGTCTGCCGGGCTACCATACAAATCTTCTTGAATTTGACGGCAGCGTGAATCTTATGAAAGGTGCTATTGAAACTGCAAATATTATTACAACTGTAAGTCCGACTTATGCAAAAGAACTGCTTGACCCCTGGTATTCATATGGAATGGACAGGGCGCTGATACGAAGAAAAGACGGAATAAAAGGTATACTCAATGGTATAGATGCAGAAAATTATAATCCTAAAACTGATACTTTAATAGAGAAGAATTATTCTTCTCTCAACATATCCGGCAAAAAGAAATGCCGTGAGGCACTCCTGAAAGAAATGGGACTTCCTGATACTGATGCGCCTGTTATCGGTATAGTAACACGTCTTGTGGCGCATAAGGGAATACAGCTTATACAGAGAGTATTCCATGAAATGCTTAACATGGGCTGCAGATTTGTCATACTTGGAAGCGGTGAGAAGCTTTATGAAGATTTCTTTATTGAAATGCAGGAGCAGTACCCTGAACAGGTAAAAACCAATATAGGATTTATTCCTGAACTTTCCAGGAAAATTTATGCAGGAGCGGATTTCTTCCTTATGCCGTCTCAGAATGAGCCATGCGGACTTGCGCAAATGGTGGCAATGCGTTATGGAACTATTCCGATAGTGCGTGAAACAGGCGGTTTAAAGGATTCGGTAAACGACGCAGGCGGTACAGACGGCAATGGCTTTACATTCAAGACGTATGACGCGCTTGATATGCTTGACGCTGTTAAGCGTGCTATGGAGCTTTTCAGTAATAAGCGCAAGTGGAACGCTCTCATAAAACACGCAATGAACTGTGATTTTAGCTGGGCTAAATCCGCTGAAGTTTATAAAAAAATATATTGTGAACTGCTTGGTGCGTCATAATAAATAATATAGCAAGGGCTGACGTTATTTAAAATGCGTCAGCCCTTGCCGTTCTTGCCAAAATGAATTATGTTTATAGCGCCTGCTTAAGCGCTTGTGCCAATTGATCCGGACATGAAGTATTCTTCATACCGCATCGGATATTTTCCAGTCTGGAAATTGCCTCTTCTGCTTTCATTCCCTTAACAAGAGCGCCGATTCCCTTTAGGTTGCCGTTGCAGCCTCCTGTAAATGATACTTCTTTTATTATGCCGTCCTCATCAACTTCAATTGATATCAGCCTTGAGCAAACTCCCTTTGGCGTGTAATTGTATTTCATATTGTTTCCTCCTTGCGTTTTTTATATCTGATATTTCAGATTGGTCTTCCTGAGATTTTATATTTCCTTTATAAGCCATGGCAGCCGCCATTGTTAGCCATGCGGCTGACTTAACAAGCTTGTGAGCAGTGTTGTTAGAAATAAGACTCCTCCTCAGGTTTGTGCCATTGAGAAAAGATTAGAGCCGAAGCTGACTCCTATCTTCCGTTTCTCATGAAAGCACTTAAAAACGGATCTGTGTCCTGCGGCGTATCGTTAAAGCAGCTGACCTTGTGAAAACTGCCGTCCTCGCCTAAGTGATAATATGCATGTTCCGCATCTCCATAGACAATATTTTCAAGCTTAGGACAGATATTTACAGCTTCTTCCAGTGTTATAAGCCGAAAACACTCTATACGGTCAAGAACATTGTCATCTTCATCGCCGTAAAACAAACGCCAGCCGCTGTCTTTGTTGTCAAAGCATTTCTCGGAAAGCTGGATTGTTCCTATACAAAGCGCATTATATGCACGTTTTGTAATTACCGCCATTTTATCTTTCATGTTTACACTCCTTAGCTATATACTTTATGCGCTTAAAATATGCATAAATTCCTCGCCTGTAATTGTTTCGTTTTCGTAAAGATGTTTAGCTATTTCATGCAGCTTGGGAAGATTTGCACGAAGCAGGTTTAAAGCCTTGTCGTACTGTTTGCCAACAAGCGCTATGACTTTTTCATCAATTTTTGTCAGCGTTTCGTTTGAACAGGTAAGACTGGTGTCTCCTCCTAAATATTGATTCCCAACATTTTCCATTGCAACCATTCCAAAATCATCGCTCATACCGTATCGGCTTATCATAGACCTTGCAATCTTTGTAGCCTGTTCAATGTCATTAGACGCGCCTGTTGAAATTTCATTAAATATGATTTCTTCCGCAGCTCTGCCTCCCGTTAAGGTGGCTATTTTGTTTTCAAGCTCTGTTTTGGTCATAAGGAAATGCTCATTTTCTTCAACCTGCATTGTATATCCCAATGCTCCTGACGTACGCGGAATAATCGTTATTTTCTGAACGGGAGCGGAATTGGTCTGCAGAGCGGCAATAAGCGCATGACCTACTTCATGGTAAGCAACCGTTAGCTTTTCTTTATTTGAAAGAACACGATTCTTCTTCTGATAGCCTGCAATTACAACTTCAACGCTTTCAAGCATATCTTCCTGAGTTGCGGATTTTCTGCCGCTGCGTACTGCACGGAGAGCAGCTTCGTTTATAATATTAGCAAGCTCTGCTCCTGAAGCGCCTGCTGCCGTTCTTGCAATAGCCTGAAAATCTACATTTGGAGCAATCTTGATTTTCTTGGCGTGAACCTTAAGAATATCAACACGTCCCTGCAAATCAGGCAATTCAACCGGAATACGTCTGTCAAAACGTCCTGGTCTTAAAAGCGCAGGGTCAAGAGATTCCGGTCTG
>CAZINV010000093.1:0-4255 GCA_964540685.1 uncultured Ruminococcus sp. | reverse complement strand
CGGGGAGCAAAGGTTATACTTGTCTGCAGAGAAAGCTATGAACCGGAGCAGAATACGGCGGATATGAAATTCGGTCTGCCTGATTTTGACGATCTGCTTATGCCTATGCTTGCTGTAGTTCCGCTGCAGCTTATCGCGTACTATACATCCGTTCACAGAGGAAACGACGTGGATAAGCCGAGAAACTTAGCTAAATCCGTTACTGTTGAATAAGAAAGGACTGAAAATATATGTTTTCTAAAAAGAAAACGTCTGCGCTTTTACTAAGCCTTATACTATCTGTCTCCTCTATCGGAACGGCTGCTTTTTCCGTCTCCGCTGCCGGAACGGAGGAAGCTTCTGCAGAAGCGGAATCTGAAACAGATACAGCCGAAACAGAAGAAGCGTCTGAGGATACTACAGAAGAACCAGAGGAAATAACCTCCGGCGAGTATACATATTACATAGACGAGGACTACGGCGGCGCGGTTATTACCGCTTATGAGCCGGAGGAAAGCAACGTTGTTATTCCGGATGAAATAGACGGTGTGCCTGTGGTGGGACTGGATGATTTTCTTTTCGATGATCAGACTCAGATTGAAACTGTAACCATTCCGAAAAACCTCTGCCACATAGGCGCTACAGCGTTTTACGGAACAAGCATCAGGGAATTTTTCGTGGAAGAGGGGCACTCTATGTATAAGGCGGAGGACGGCGTTCTCTTTTCAAGGGACGGTATCGCTCTTGTCGCGTATCCTCCAAAGAAGGAAGATACCTCATATACTGTGCCGGACGGCGTTGAAGAATTGTATCACGGATGCTTCGCGGGCAATACGTATCTTACGGAACTGACGCTGCCTGACGGTCTTATCTATATAGATTCATGGGCATTTGCCTATACTATTATTCAGGAGCTTGATATTCCCGACAGCGTAACTACTATAGAAAGCTATGCCTTTGCATACATGAAAAGGCTTCTTTCCATAAAAACTCCTCCGGAGCTTCTTGTTATAAACAGCGCGACCTTTGCAGGCTGTTCCAATCTCAGTGAAGTTACGCTTAACGAGGGACTTACAGATATAAATCAGTGCGCCTTTGCAGGCACGGAAGTACGAAGCATAGTAATACCTACTACAGTTGAAAACATAGGGTACTGTGCCTTTGGCTACAGCGAAGATCTTACAACGTCATACAGCACTTTGGTAATATACGGACTTAGCGGTTCTATTGCGGAAACTTATGCTACAGATACGGACTCTGAATACGACTATGAGAATAATTTCACATTTATAGCAAAAACATCCGCCCAAATACAGGCCATGCTTACAGTTGAAGATGATTCTTCTGACGGCAGTTCCGCCGAAGATACAACAGAGCCGGCGGTTATTGTTGAAACAGAGGATAACAGTTCCGCGCAATTTACATGGAAGGTTGTCATCATTGCGCTTGGAGCTGCGGTGCTTTGCGGCGGTATATGCGCTATTGCAATTTCCTCTAAGAAAGATAAAGATAAAACCGATGATAAGAAAAACAAGGGCGAAACTGACAATAAGAAAGATTAAATCCTATGAAAAAAAACAAAATTCGATTTGTAATCGCGGCTGTACTTGCGGCAGGCATATTTTCATCTATGCCTGTTTGCGCCGAGGATGAGACTTCGACTCTCGAATACGAAGATCTTAACTATGAAATAGCGGAAGACGGCCATGTTATAATAACAAACTGCTATCAGAGCACCATAGAGTGCACTGTACCGGAGGAAATAGACGGCGCGCCTGTTACGGAGATTGCGGACAGTGCTTTTTCCGAATGTTATTTTCTTGAAAAGCTCACTGTTCCGGACAGTGTTAAGATTATCGGCAGGCAGGCGTTTTCAGCCTGTTCTTCTCTGAAAGAAATACGTCTTCCCGCAGAAGCTGAAGAAATCGGAGCGGGCGCGTTTGATTCCTGCAATGTGCTTGAAAGCGTTACGCTTCCTTCGGGAATCACAGAGCTTCCCGAGGCGGCGTTTTATGAATGTACGGCGCTAAAAAGCGTTGTCCTGCAGGAGGGAACAGAGTCTATCGGTTCGGAAAGCTTTTACGGCTGTTCAGCTCTTGATGAAATATCTCTTCCAGAAAGCCTCAATGCCATAGGGGATTACGCTTTTCAGGGATGCACGTCTCTGAAATCTATTGCGCTTCCTGAAAATGTGCAGAATTTAGGTTCATATATATTTTATAACTGCGAGTCCCTGACTTCAATTGAAACAGCTGAAACAAACCCCATGTTTATGAGCGCTGACGGAGTTTTATTTACAAGGGACGGAGTAACTCTCGTGCGTTACCCGGAGGCTAAAACAGATGAAAGCTATACAGTTCCCGAGGGCTGTACTCAGCTTGCAAACGGCAGCTTTGTAGACGCGGTTTACCTGAAAAATATTGACCTTGGCAGCGCGTCTGTATATGGAATAGATGTTTTCTTCCGCTGCACAGGACTTGAAAGCATTGTCATACCTGAAGGCGCGGAGAGCATAGCATCCAATATGTTTGCCTACTGCTCGTCTATGGAAAGCGTATCTCTGCCGTCTACACTTAAATCAATAGACAGCTATGCGTTCTATACGTGCGCGGCATTGACTGATGTTTCTGTCCCTGACGGAACGGAAACATTAGGTTCGTATAGTTTTTTCAACTGTATAGAGCTTAGAACTCTTCACTTGCCCGATTCAATTACTGAAATAGGCGATGGAGCAATGGGGTATTATGCTGAATCTGATGATACAGAGCCGAAAAAGCTTGACGGTTTTACTGTGGAATATTCAAAGAACGATGTTATATACAGCTTTGTAAAACAATATGACCTTTACGGAACCGGCAGCGGCAGCAGTAAATTATGGATATGGCTTGTTTCCGCCGGCGCTGTATTGGTACTTGCGGGACTTATCGCGCTTATAGTCATTCTTCGCAGAAGATCGTATATTCCAAAGCCTGTCAAAGGCGGAAGAACCGGCAGCGCCGCTAAAAGTTCTGAACAAAAAAAGAAAGGAAAATCAAGATGAAAAAATCCATATTCCGCCGTTTTACAGCTGCCGCCGCCGCTGCAGCAGGTATGATGAGCTTTGCATTTTCAGCGTCGGCTGATTCCACGAACGGCGCTTATACGCCTGAAGATGAAGAAGTAACATCTTTCACTGACGGTATTCTTACATACAACATAATAGATGATTCCAGATATGTTGAGATTTCGGAATGCAGCACTACAGCGTCAAATGTAAATATTTTGTCTAAAATAGATGGATATACTGTTACATCCATTGCAGACGGCGCTTTTGCAGGCTGTACAAGTCTTCAGTCTGTAACATTCCCTAAAGACGCGGCGCTTACTTCTATCGGTTCATATGCTTTTGCGGAATGCACTTCTCTTAAAACTGTTTCCCTCCCAAACACAGTGGAGGATATACCCATAGGTATGTTTGCATATTGTACATCTCTTGAAAGCGTAACCTTTGGTGAAAATACAGTTTCTATCGGAGATGAGGCATTCCGTGAATGCAGCGCTCTTAAAGAAATCGTCCTTCCGGATACCCTTACTGATATAGGCAATTATGTGTTTTATATGTGCACAGGGCTTGAAAGCGTAACCCTGCCTGAAAATCTCGCTTCTCTTGGCGGTTATGATTTCGCGCACTGTATAAGTCTTGAAAGCTTTTATATTTCAGCGTCCTTGGAAAACATAGGAGACGCGACATTTATGGGCTGCGTCAGTCTTACTGATATTGAAATAGATAAGGACAACCCGAGCTATACGTTTTCCGACGGCGTTCTATATAGCAAGGATAAATCGATACTTTACTTCTATTCGCCTGCGAAGGAGGACACATCGTTTACAGTTCCGGAAGGTATCATAGATGTATACGATTATTCCTTTTTTGACTGCGTGAATTTGCAGGAGGTTATTCTGCCGGACGGTCTTTTGACTATAGGCATGGGAGCTTTTGATTTCTGCACATCTTTAAGCTATATACACATTCCTGAAAGCGTTACAAATATAATGAGCGGCGCCTTTTCGGATTGCGATTCTCTTGAAAGCGTTACATTTATAGGCGCGGATAATGAAACCGACGGAGAGGGAGATGATCTTGTAATAGGCGATTACGCGTTTTACGCAGATGAAAGCCTTTTAGAGGTTGTTTTGCCTAAGAGAACCGTAAGCATAGGCGAATATGCATTTGGCGTAACAGAAACAGTTGATGATTCGGACAATTCAATTCCTGTAGCTGTAGAGGGATTTATAC
>CAZINV010000092.1:0-4317 GCA_964540685.1 uncultured Ruminococcus sp. | reverse complement strand
AGAGCAGCTGCCATTTCGCCAAATGCAGCGGAACATTTTGTACCCGAATAATAAGGTCTGCCTTCATAACCGCCGTTTTCATTCATAGCGTAATCATACAGCTCAACAGGACCCCACCATGTGTGATCCTGCTGACCGTTCCCCACCTGAAATACGACCTCATCTCCCAGATCGCAAGCTGCCAGATAATCAAGAACAAAAGTAAGATTATTTACATAATTATCCATTTCACCGCATTGCTCAATTCCGGTTGGATACTGATAAAGTCCCCATGCAATCATTGATGCTGAATATGCCATGGGCAAATTGAATTTTACATGATCGCCTGCGTCATACCAGCCTCCTTGTATAAAGTCATCCATAGTCGAATCGGCACGCCATTCTACACGGTTCCATTCCGGAAGAGGTCCTGCCTGCTGGCATTCATAAAAGAACAGAGACTTTTGGAGAGCCTCGGCATAATTGATATACGGTTCATCTTCTGCTGAAACAGGTGCTGTTAGCGGCATAGAAGAAATCGCTATAGCTGCTGCAGACAGAAGCGCTGCTATTTTTTTCAATTTTAATTCCTCCCAAATAAATATTATTTAAACCGGAGCAAAGCCCGATGTAAGAGCTTGATGTACATCTTGCTTGTCCTCTTCCTTTACGCAGCAAAGTTCTTTCCTGCAATACACAAAATATTTTTACTATTTAAAGAAAAAATACTGCGTAATCTGCACATCAGAATTATGCGGTGCTGCCTATATTATTATCTCACTATTTTTCATATTTGTCAACATATTTTATTATTTTTGGCTTGCAGTAATCATTGATTTAATTATTTTTTTAATCAGCGACATATTTTAACTGTTTTTTTCTTAATTTGTATTGAACTTGTCTTGTATTTGTGCTACAATATGTATAATTATCAAGATACGAGGTGCTAAAATGCATAGGGAATTTTTAATGGGCAATGCAGCTGTAGCAAAAGGTGCAATAGCCGCAGGGCTGAATCTTGTATGCGGCTATCCCGGGACTCCGTCTACTGAAGTTCTGGAAACAGCTGCAAAATGCAACAAAGACAATAAAATTTACGTTGAATGGTCAGTAAATGAAAAAGCTGCTATGGAACTCGCTGCCGGAGCTTCATACAGCGGGGCAAGAACTATGGTTACCATGAAACAAGTCGGGCTTAACGTTGCGTCCGATCCGCTTATGAGCCTTGCTTATATTGGCGTAAAAGGCGCTATGATAATTTTCACGGCAGACGATCCGGGACCTATTTCTTCACAAACAGAGCAGGATACACGTACATTTGCCGCATTTTCAAAGCTTCCGTGTTTTGACCCGTCCTCTGTGCAGGAAGCGTATGATATGATAGGCGAAGCTATTGAATTTTCTGAAAAGTATCATACTCCTGTAATTTTCAGATCTACAACGAGAGTCTGTCACGGTTACGCGTCGGTCACAATAAAAGATGAAAGCGAGTATGAGATTGTAAAGCCTGAGGGATTCATCAAAGACTCGTCAAAGTGGGTCATTTTTCCTAAGCTTTCATATATGGCGCATATGAACATTGAAAAGAGAAATGCAGAACTTGCATATGCGTTTTCGAAATACTTTAGAAATAAAATAATACCTGCTGAAAATTTCGCATGCAGGAAGGGAATAGCAACTCACGGTATAAATTTTTCATATGTAATGGATGCTTTGCATAATATGGATTTTCCATATGTGCTAAAAATATCTACGCCATTTCCCTTTCCTGAACAGATTGCAGTGCAATTTTTGAGCAGACTTGATGAGGTTTTGTGTATAGAAGAACTTGATCCTGTTATTGAAAGGGAACTTGTTTATATATGCGGAAAGTATAATTTACCTGTTAAAGTTTATGGCAAGCTTACAGGCGATGTACATGCAGCAGGTGAAAATTCATGTGATTCGGTAAAAGAATACATATGCAGATTCATGGGAGAAAAATATGATAATTCAGATAATGTCTTTTCTGACGCACCCGAGCTTCCTGTAAGACCGCCTGTTCTGTGCGCAGGCTGTCCGCACAGAGCGTCATTCTATGCGGTAAAGCAGGCTATGAAAGGCATAAAGTCAGTATTTTGCGGTGATATTGGCTGCTATACGCTTGGCAATGCAATGCCTCTTGATATGGTCGATACCTGTCTTTGCATGGGCGCCGGCGTCAATATTGCTCAGGGAATTGGAAAAATCGAACCGGATACAAGATGCTTTGCGTTTGTGGGAGATTCTACATTTTTTGCATCTGCTATAACCGGCATTGTAAATGCTGTTTATAATCAGGCTGATATGACTCTCATTGTACTTGACAATTCAACTACCGCTATGACAGGCCACCAGCCTCATCCCGGTACGGGCAGAACGATGATGGGAGAATTTGTCGAGAAGATAAATATTGAAAAAATTCTTAAGGGAATTGGCGTAAAAACAGTTGAAACGGTAAATCCTCTTGATCTTGAAGCCGGTATTGAATGTGTAAAGAATGTTTCTGCAGAGAAAGGCGTTAAAGCAATAATCTTCAAATCGCCATGCGCAGTACTAATAAAGAAGACTTCGGCTTTATTTATAGATAAAGACAAGTGCATAAATTGCATGAAATGTATTCATGAGCTTGGATGTCCGAGTCTTACAATATCAGGAGGCAGAGTAAGAATAGAGGAAAGCCTTTGCACAGGCTGCGGACTATGTTCATGCGTGTGCCCGGCAAATGCGATAGGAGGCAAGAAAAATGAATAAAAATATTCTCCTTTGCGGCGTAGGCGGTCAGGGTATAGTTCTTACATCAAAAGTAATTGCCTCTGCCGCTATGGAAAAGGGCATGGAAGTTATGAGCGCAGAAACCATCGGAATGGCTCAGAAAGGCGGAAGCGTATTCAGCTTTTTAAGGATAGGCGAAGGATTCAGCTGTCCCATGTTTGGGAAAAAATCTGCTGATATTATAATTGGTTACGAACCGGCTGAAACAGTGCGAATGCTTCCTTATCTCAAAGCTAATGGATGCGTTGCAGTAAATACATATCCCGTCATGCCTGTTACGGCAGCTTTAAAGAAGTCAAGTTACAATGGTAAGGAAATGATTGATTACATAAAATCAAAGGCTGAAAATGTAATATCAGAAAACGGTAACGACGCTTGCATAAATCTTGGCTCTCCAAAGGTTCTTAATATGGTTATGCTGGGACTTGCTGTAAAAGCAGGAATTCTTCCGTTTACTATAAAAGAAATAGAAAATTCAATGAGAAAAAATGTAAAGCCACAGTTCTATGAACTTAATATACGTGGATTAAACTATTATAATTAAGGCGGTGTATTAAAATGAAAATTTCAGATGAGCAGCTTAAACTTGTGAACAGCAGAATCGAAAATCTTATCAATTCAAACAGTTTCTATGGCAGGAAACTGGAAAAGGCAGGCATAACCGGTGTAAATTCGGCGGAAGAATTTGAAAATCTGCCTTTTTCCGAAAAAAAGGATCTTCGCGATGCATATCCCCTTGGGCTTATGGCTGTTCCCGAGGAGAAGATTGTACGCATTCACTCATCTTCAGGCACAACAGGTACTCCTGTAATTATTCCTTATACTGCGAAAGACGTGGATGATTGGGCTATTATGTTTAAGAGATGCTATGAAACAGCAGGCATTACGAACATGGATAGAATCCAAATTACTCCCGGATATGGTTTATGGACAGCAGGCATAGGCTTTCAGAACGGCGCTGAAAAGCTTGGCGCTATGGTTATTCCTATGGGCCCCGGCAATACTGAAAAGCAGCTTCAGATGATGCAGGATTTAAAAAGCACCGTACTTTGCTCTACATCTTCATATGCGCTTCTATTGGCTGAAGAAATTGAAAAGCGGAACATAAAGAGCAATGTTTATCTTAGAAAAGGAGTCATTGGCTCTGAAAGATGGAGCAACAAAATGCGTCAAAGGATTTCAGGATCTTTAGGCATTGAACTGTACGATATTTACGGTCTTACTGAAATATACGGTCCCGGTATCGGAATAAGCTGTAAATATGCAAATGGAATGCACTATTGGGACGATTATATCTATCTTGAAATAGTAGATCCCAAAACACTTAAGCCTGTACCGGATGGCGAACTTGGCGAAATTGTTATTACAACTCTTGTCAAGGAAGGCGCACCGCTTATCAGATACAGAACTCATGATTTATCTAGAATTATTCCGGGTGAATGTCCATGCGGCTGCAAACATCCGAGAATTGATGTTATTATGGGCAGAACAGATGATATGATGAAGATAAAGGGCGTAAATGTATTCCCGAGTCAGATCGAAGAG
>CAZINV010000091.1:0-4335 GCA_964540685.1 uncultured Ruminococcus sp. | reverse complement strand
TTTGTCAATAGGAAAGCGGCAAATTTATTTTTTCCTTCAAAAAAAAAACTTCCGGGCATACAATATCACCCGGAACTCATTGCACAAAGATTTTTTTTAAAGATTTACCTTTATCATATAATATATCAAACCTATAATAATGCATACAATAAAGATTAGGATTAGATTTCTGAAACGAAAGCGCATTTTGGGTTGTACTCTGCGTCTGCCGTAGCGGTCGCGATTGCTGCTCATAGCTTTACCTCCGTATTATAAATTGCGTGCAGCATCGCATAATACCCACTGCCGCTTATTTATATTATACGTCATTTTATTTACATTTTCAAGTGCTTTGGTATTATTTTTTAAAATTATTTCAGGAAACGCTGAAATTTGCTGCAAGATCTGCTTTTTTTAAGCTGTGCGGATAAAAAGGCTGTCAAAGAGAAAAAGTTTATTGCATTGCTTGCAAAAAGGAGAGTAATGTAGTATAATAATAAAAGCAGTACCGCGCAATTTTAAATTCGTTATGATGTGCGCCTCTGCCTGAATGAGAATTGGGAGGAATGGCTATGTGTGGAATTATAGGCTTTACAAATCCGAAAAGCAATGCAGAAAGCGTTCTCGGTGAAATGCTTGATAAGATAAAGCACCGCGGACCTGACGCAGAGGGAAAGTACGTTGACGATGATATTGCCCTTGGGCACAGACGTCTTAGTATAATTGATGTATCGGACGCAGGCAATCAGCCATTATACAGCGATGATGGAAATTTAGTGCTGATTTTCAACGGCGAAATTTATAATTATCAGACTATACGTGAAGATCTTATAAAAAGAGGCTGCCGATTCAAGACTCAGACAGATTCCGAGGTTTTGATTTACGGCTACAGGGAGTATGGAGAAGGGCTTTTGAATAAGCTGCGGGGAATGTTTGCCTTTGTCATTTGGGACAAGAAAAATAAAACTATCTTTGGCGCAAGGGATTTCTTCGGCATTAAGCCCCTCTATTATGCAGAGATGAACGGAACGTTTATGTTTGGTTCAGAGATAAAGAGCTTTCTGAGCCATCCGGATTTCAAAAAAGAACTGAATACAGCGGCTCTGGAAAACTATCTCTCATTCCAGTATTCACCGTGCGCGGAAACTTTCTTCAAGGGAGTGTATAAGCTGCCTCCAGCGCATTGCTTTACATATCACGATGGCAAGATGAACATAAAGAGATATTGGGAAGTGAAATTTGACGCTGACGAAAAGCCGGAGCTTGAGCAGTGGGTCAGCCGTATTTCTGATACATTTCACGATTCTGTAAAGGCTCACAAGATTGCGGATGTAGAGGTAGGTTCATTTTTGTCAAGCGGCGTTGATTCCAGCTATGTAGCGGCTATTGCGGATGTAGATAAAACATTTACAGTAGGATTTGGCAGTGAGGAGCGCTATAATGAAATAAGCTGGGCTAAGGAATTTTCCGAAGCAATAGGCATAAAGAATTACAGCAAGGTAATTACTCCCGAGGAGTACTGGGAAAAGCTTCCTCTTATTCAGTATCATATGGATGAGCCTCTTGCCGACCCTTCGGCAGTTGCGCTTTATTTTGTGTGTAATCTTGCGTCGCGTTCTCTGAAAGTAGCGCTTTCAGGAGAAGGAGCGGATGAAATATTCGGCGGATACAATGTTTACAGCGAACCCGGCGCGACCTTTTACGACAGACTTCCTATGGGACTCAGGAAAGGCATTGCTTCTGCTGCAAGCAGGCTTCCTGCCAGAAGAGGGCTTAATTTCTTTGTAAGAAAAGGCAGAACTGTTGAAGAGAGATTTATCGGCAATGCCTATATGTTTACGCCTAAAGAGAGAAAGGAGCTTTTGAAAATAAAAACAGATGCACCTGATCCGGCTGTAATTACAAAACCCTTTTACGATAAAGTAAAGGATAAGGACGATGTTACCAAGATGCAGTATCTTGACCTTCATATGTGGATGACGGGCGATATACTTTTAAAAGCCGATAAAATGAGCATGGCAAATTCTCTTGAGGTGCGTGTGCCGTTTCTTGATAAGGAAGTAATGGCTCTTGCGGAAAAAATACCGGTAAGGTACAGAGTTTCACATAAGGGAACGGCGGAAGGGATGAAGTATACTACAAAGTACGCAATGAGAATGGCTGCTAAAAAGGATACTCCGTCGGGAACCTCTAAAACAGCTTTGAAGAAAAAACTTGGTTTTCCTGTACCGATCCGCGTATGGCTGAAAGAGGACATTTATTATAATAAAGTAAAGACGGCGTTTACGGGAAAGGCAGCTGAAAAATATTTCAATACGAAAAAGCTTGTAAAGCTTCTGGATGACCACAAAGAGGGCAAAGGCGATTACAGCCGTAAAATCTGGACAGTTTATATGTTTCTTGTTTGGTATGACGTATATTTCGGTAAAAATTAAACCAATGAGGAGGTAGGATTTATGGCAAGCAATGTGACATATGAATATATCCGTAGGAATCCGGATATTTTGGAATATGTCCGCCGTGCCGACAAGGTTCTTGAAGCAATAGGCTATACAGAGCATTCATTAGCTCATGTAGAAAAGGTTGCAAATGTAGCGGCACACATACTTACAGAGCTTGATTTTCCCCAGAGAACAATAGAGCTTGCAAAAATCGCAGGGTTTCTTCATGATATAGGAAATATCATAAACCGTGCGGATCATGCGCACAGCGGTGCAATGATGGCTTTTTATCTTCTTGAAAAGCTCAATATGCCTTCTGACGAAATATGTTCTATAATATCGGCAATCGGCAATCATGATGAAAGAACAGCCCAGCCCGTTGATCCTATATCCGCAGCGCTTATTCTTGCGGACAAAACGGATGTCAGACGCAGCCGTGTGAGAAATACTACTTTTATATCATTTGATATTCATGACAGAGTAAACTACGCAGTTACACGTTCAGCGCTTACTGTTTCCGAGGATAAGAAAAGTTTTAACCTTGGGCTTGAAATTGATACAGAGATCTCATCTGTACTGGAGTATTTTGAAATATTCATGGACAGAATGCTTTTATGCAAGCGTGCTGCAAAGTATTTTGATATGGCATTCAGGATATACATGAACGGCAGCATAGTGCTTTAATTTTTTAATAAAAACCGGCAGGGCAAAAAGGTCATAGCACTGCCGGTAAAATATAGGAGGTTTCAAATATGATTTCATCGTATCCGCATTTGATTGACCTGAACGACTATCCGGCTTCATGGTGGAAGGAAGTAGTTGATTTAGGGGAGAAAATCAAGAATAATCCGGAGATATATTCCGGCGCTTGCCAGGGGAAGATTATGGCGACTTTGTTTTATGAGCCGTCAACCCGTACGCAGATGTCATTTCAGACGGCAATGCTTCGTCTGGGCGGCAGGCTGATAGGTTTTGACAATCCTGCAAATTCCTCCGTATCAAAGGGTGAAACGCTTAAAGATACAACGAAAATCGTAAGCAATTATGCCGATATTCTTGTAATGCGCCATCCTGTTGCAGGAGCCGCAAAGGCAGCGGCCCTTACTGCTGACTGTCCGGTTATCAATGCCGGAGACAGCGGGCATCTTCATCCAACGCAGACTCTCACCGATTTGCTGACGCTTAAATGCGAGAAAGGACGCCTTGATCATCTTACTATTGGACTTTGCGGCGATCTTATCAATGGCAGAACTGTTCATTCTCTTCTGAAAGCAATGTCCTGCTTTGAAGGCAATGAGTTTGTGCTTATTTCCACTCCGGAGCTAAAGCTTCCGTCTTATGTCAAGGATATTCTGAAAGCAAGCGGCTGCCCGTTTATTGAAGTAACGTCTCTTGAAGAAGTGCTTCCGGAGCTTGACGTGCTGTATATGACAAGAATTCAACAGGAGAGATTTGCAAGCCGCGAGGAATATCTTGCGCAAAAGGATACATATGTGCTTACAGTCAAGAAGATGAAGACGGCGAAACCCGACATGATAGTTCTCCACCCCCTTCCCAGAGTAGATGAAATCGAAGTTGAAATAGACGATGACCCGAGAGCAGTGTATTTTAAACAGGCAAGATATGGTATGTATGTACGAATGGCGCTTATTATAACGATGCTTAATCTTGACACAAAGACAACGCTTCTTCACGGCAGAGTTCACAAGGATGCTGTTTGCGGAAATCCTAATTGCATTACCTGTACTGAAAAATATTTGCCGAAGAGTTTTATTTCCATTGGAGATTCAATGCTTGAGTGTGAATATTGCAATCACAGGATTTTGCTGTAAACAATAAAAAAGTTCGGTGCAATGTTTTTTGGCGCTGCACCGAACTTTTATTTATTATCTTATCTGACCGTCGCCTTCAATAA
>CAZINV010000090.1:0-4341 GCA_964540685.1 uncultured Ruminococcus sp. | reverse complement strand
TTTAAACAATGAAGCCTGCTTGGTGTTCTCCCATTTGCAGGCTTCTTTGAATATTATCAATTTATATGTGAATTTATATGTGAGCTGAGTAATTCGGAGCTTCCTTTGTAATCTGAATATCATGAGGATGGCTCTCAATAAGACCCGCACTCGTTATCTGAACAAATTTCGCCTTTCTATGCATGTCGTCAATAGTCGGGCATCCGCAGTAACCCATGCCGGCTCTGATACCGCCGATAAGCTGAAATACACTGTCTGATACAGAACCCTTATAAGGCACTCTGCCTTCAACACCCTCCGGAACAAGCTTCTTTGCTCCTGACTGGAAGTAACGATCTTTAGAACCGCAATTCATAGCTGCCAGACTTCCCATGCCTCTGTAAACCTTAAACTGCCTGCCCTGATAAATTTCGGTTTCTCCGGGAGCTTCGTCACATCCCGCAAGAAGCGAACCAAGCATGACAACATCAGCACCTGCAGCGAGAGCTTTTACAATATCACCTGAATACTTTATTCCTCCGTCAGCAATTACAGGAATACCATGCTTCTTGGCAACCTTCGCAACATCATAGACAGCCGTTACCTGAGGCACTCCTATGCCTGCAACAACTCTTGTTGTACAGATGGAACCGGGACCGATACCAACCTTTACAGCGTCCGCACCTGCCGCAATAAGAGCCTCTGCAGCTTCAGCTGTAGCAATATTACCGGCAATTATCGGAATATTCGGATATGCAGCCTTTACCTTTTTTATACATTCCATAATATTTTTACTATGTCCGTGAGCTGAGTCAAGAACAAGCACATCAACCTGCGCTTCTACCAGCGCGCCGGTTCTCTCCAAAACATCGCCGGTAATGCCAATAGCCGCACCGCAGAGAAGTCTGCCCTTTGAATCACGGGCGGAATTAGGATACTGTACGGATTTTTCAATGTCCTTAATAGTAATAAGACCTTTCAGATATCCGCCGTCATCAACGATCGGCAGTTTCTCAATCTTATGCTTGCGGAGAATAGCCTGAGCTTCTTCCATAGTAGTGCCGACAGGAGCTGTGATAAGATTGTCTTTAGTCATAACATCGGCAATCTTCTGATTAAAATCGCTTAAAAAACGCATATCGCGGTTTGTGATGATACCTACCAGTTTACCGGATTTATCCACAACGGGAACACCGGAAATTTTGTATTTTCCCATAAGATTGTCAGCGTCAGCTACAACATGGTCTTCTGTCAGGGAAAACGGATTGGCAATTACTCCGTTCTCGGAGCGCTTTACCTTATCGACTTCATCAGCCTGCTGTTCAATGGTCATATTCTTGTGAATAATACCTATACCGCCTTCACGGGCAATGGCAATAGCCATTTTCGACTCAGTTACAGTATCCATTGCAGCTGTCATTATCGGCGTATTGAGAGATACGCCTTTTACCAGAGTTGTGCGCAGATCAACCATATTTGGCGTTACATCGGATGCGCCGGGGATAAGCAGCACGTCATCAAATGTAAGTCCCTGCTTGCCAAATTTGTCAGAACACATTTCCGTTACCATATTTTCACCCTCCATATCTCACAAAGATGAAGTCTTTCTCATGCTTCACCATAATTCAAGTTATTAGGTAAATTATACTCTATTTTACCCGTTTCGTCAAGAGGTTCTTAAATTTTTATGTTATATTTTTTCAGTTTTGAGTCTTTTTGATTGACATGGCTTTTTACCTTTAGTATAATAATGATATAACAATTGTTTTTTCAGGAGTAAAATAAAATATGCGTATACTTAAATCATCGCCAAAGGCTGACGGATTTTATATGCCGGCTGAATTTGAACCTCACTACGGCACAATAATGATATGGCCGGAAAGAACGGATTCATGGCACGCCGGCGCTTACGCTGCCCGCCGCGCGTTTATAAAAATAGCGGAAATAATATCCCGAAGCGAAAGGCTTACTGTGCTTGCCGGCAATAGCCAGTATGAAAATGCCCGTGCGCATCTTCCTCATGAAATAAGGCTCTGCGAATGCTCTGCAGACGATTCATGGGCAAGAGATATTGCCCCTACATTTGTGAAAAATAATGAAGGTGAAATACGCGGCATTGACTGGGGCTTTAATGCATGGGGCGGTCTTGAGGACGGACTGTATTTTCCATGGGATAATGACAACCGCTGCGCAAGAAAAATTTGCGATCTGTTTTTTAAAGATGTATATAACTGCCGCGATTTTATTTTAGAGGGCGGAAGTATACATAGTGACGGAGAGGGCACTATTCTCACTACTGAAAGCTGCCTTTTAAGCCGGGGAAGAAATCCCCGTATGAATAAATCTGAAATTGAGGCAAAGCTTCTTGACTGCCTTGGCGCTGAAAAAATAATATGGCTGCCGAGAGGTATATATAATGACGAAACAAATGAACACGTTGACAACATATGCGCGTTCACTGCGCCCGGCGAAGCGGTGCTTGCGTGGACTGATAATAAAGACGATCCGCAGTATGAGCTGTCAAAATCGTGTCTTGACGTTCTTGAAAGAGTTACAGACGCAAAGGGCAGAAAAATAAAAGTCCGGCTTTTGCCAATACCTGAAAAGCCCGTACGCATTACAGAAAAAGAATGCGGCGAGCTTGACTTTTGTGACGGAAAACCCGTAAGAACGCCGGGAGAACGTTTAGCGGCATCATATGTTAATTTCTATATAACAAATGATGCTGTTCTAGTGCCGCAGTTTGGCGATAATATGGACAAGACTGCCGTTGATATTTTAGGAAATTGTTTCCCGAACAGAAAAATTGAACCCGTTTTCGCAAGGGATATACTTATAGGCGGCGGAAATATTCATTGTATTACACAGCAGATACCTTATTTTAAAAGGAGAGATGACATATGAGAAACGTTACAGCTGCGGCTGTGCAAATGGCATGCGATACAGAGGTTTACGAAAATATACAGACTGCCGAACGTCTTGTCCGACAGGCTGCCGCTGACGGCGCTGATATAATACTGCTGCCGGAACTTTTTGAGCGTCCGTATTTTTGTCAGGAGCGTCAGTACGGATATTATCAGTTTGCACAGAGTGCGGAAAAAAATACAGCTGTTCAGCATTTCAGAAAAATCGCGGCGGAGCTTGGAGTTGTAATACCTGTAAGCTTTTTTGAAAGCGCCGGAAATAATACTTTCAACAGCATCGCGATTATAGACGCGGACGGAAGTATACTTGGAATATACAGAAAAACGCATATTCCTGATGACCATTTCTATCAGGAAAAATTTTATTTTACACCGGGAGACACAGGCTTTAAAGTGTGGAATACGCGTTTTGGCTGTATAGGCGTTGGAATATGCTGGGATCAGTGGTTTCCGGAAGCTGCGCGTTCTATGGCGCTTATGGGTGCGGAAATACTGCTTTATCCCGCAGCAATAGGTTCAGAGCCTATCCTTGATACAGACAGTATGCCCCACTGGCAGAGATGTATGCAGGGCCACGCTGCGGCTAACCTTATGCCTGTTATCACGGCAAACCGTATCGGTACGGAATCGGTAGTTCCATGCGAAGAAAATCAATACCAGAAATCAAGTCTTACATTTTACGGTTCTTCTTTTATTACGGATAATACGGGAGCTGTTATTCAGCAGGCTTCAAGAGATTACGCAGGCGTTATCATTGATTCATTTGACCTGGATGAACTGCGGGAGGCAAGGCTGAGCTGGGGAATTTTCCGCGACAGACGTCCTGAAATGTATAATATAATAAGCAGCAGCATAAAATAATTTCGGGAAATCTATGCAATGTATACTGTTTTTTTTATCATTCTCCGCTAATAGTATATTTTTTGCTAAAAAAATACGAAAAATATCTGAAAATGCACTTTTCTTCCTTGACAATTTCTTTTATTGTGCTATAATAATTAATGGTGACAAATTGGTGACAGCAGAACCAATCTGCATTGTTTTTGATTACAAATTAGAAATAGAATAATTTTTAAAAGAAAATTGAAAGGACGTGCTTACAGTGCATCATATTTTTCGCAGCGGTGCGGTGCTTTTAAGCGGTGCGCTTGCTGTTCAGATACTGTCGGTAAACGCTTTTGCGGACAGTAAATGCACATTCCTTGAAATAGGAGAAAACGGAACATACAAAGAAGTTTATACTATTGACGAAAGCAATATTTTAGAAGAAGGATGGTACACAAGAGACGGCGGTGTTACGTTTTCATATTATTATGATGACGGCAGCTGCGCAAGCGGTACTACAGTTCTCCCAGACGGTTATACGTATCTGTTCACTGCTGACGGAACTCTTAAAACCGGATGGCAGGTTGCGGACGGCATACGCTATTACTATTCG
>CAZINV010000089.1:0-4492 GCA_964540685.1 uncultured Ruminococcus sp. | reverse complement strand
GCGCTTCTGGAAATACCCGCATGCTTACAAGCTGCCGCAAAACTTTTCTCCGTTCTGTCGGCAACAAGCTTTTTCACTTCAAGCACTTTGCCGAATATTTCCGGAAGAACAGCAGTGTCTACAACAATAAACTTTGTTCCCATAAACATTTTACCTCCCTGCGCCTATGTCCGTCCGTATATGAAGTACAACTGTACTCACGTATCCTTACCAATATAACACAAAATTTCTTTTTTGTCAAGGCTTACATTTCAATAATTTTTCCGCACAAAAAGCGGCTAACGCTTTTTGCATTAAAACCGCTTTTATGTCAATAACGTACAGAAATTTTTACTGTTTCTTATTATAATACACCAAAGCCACTGCAAGCGCTCCGGACACTGCAAGCAATACAACAATTCCGCCCGCAAGCAAAAGTGTAAAGTTATCCGTAACAAAGCTGATCACGCCATTGCTGTCATTATTATTTATCGTCGAAAAGGATGCCTCTGTAATTTCTTCTGTTGTGACAGTTGTCAGCCTGACAGCAGATGCCTTAGCTGTTGCAGCGGTTGTTAAAACTGTTGCTGCTTCTGCGGCAGACGTCTCTGTAGGTGCCTCTGTAGGCGGTTCTGTAGGCGGCTCTGTTTCAGGCTCCGGAGCAAAGTATTCGTCATACGGTGTTAAATATGCCATGTCTATAAAACCATAGTAAACATTTCCCGGATCGTTTCCATATTCTGTATTCTGACATGATGCCCAATTTATACCCATTCTATTTACTGCCTGCCGAGCATATACAACATTGCCCTGATAAAGTTGATATTCCGCCTCTTGTTCTCCGCCGTTCATAACATAATTCCAACTATATCCATATACGTCATCACTATTTACTACATACCACTCGTCAACCCACCATGCATCATCTGCAATAAGTGCATCCGCATCAGCCTGCATCTGCATACCGCTAAGGCAAATTCCTGCTGCCAGTGCTGCCGGAAATAGTCTTTTTAATATCTTCATATAACATTCCTCCATTATTTTACAGGTAGTCCCCTTTTGTTACAAAATTTTGTCAATAAACATTCCGCCGAAATAAGAAACGGCATTTAATATCAGAGAATACAGAAACGGATTTTGCCGTCCAGTCAAACACTTTTTATAAATAAGTGATTCCGAAAGCCAGACTGCAAATTCAAGCATTGCTATCCAAAGTACCGCAGAAGCCACTTTGAAATGAAACCAGAAGTCTAAATACACTATAACAGGATTAGTAATGATATTTACGAGAAACACAAGAAGAAAATCGCGTTTATTTCTCTGCGGAAAGCATGCAGCAGCTGCTGCCTCCAATATTTCAGTTATAAATAAAGAGTACGCCAGACTCTTTATAAGCGAAATTGCTATAAAGCTGTCTATCATACAGATTTACCGTAATTCCGCCGCTTCGAACGCTTCGAAAGCCGCAATGGTATGTATAGCAGCAGCAGCGAAGCCGCCGTAAGCAGAACGTAGATCCATGTTTGCGAGAACTGCATAACATTACAGAAATAAGACGGTATCAGTCCTATAAAAATTGCAAATGTCAATGCCCCAAACATTGTACCCTTTGCATTTGGGAAATGCATTCCAAGCAGTGAAAGCGTAATCGGCATGGTCATATTAAACAAAAACACGGCAAGCAGTCCCATTATCGGTATGCTATTTGCGCCCAAAAATAGAAGGGCGCTGCATATCAGCGAAACCAGCACAGTCTGATTAATGCCAAAACGGTCTGCAAGTATCCCGCCGGCAGCTTTGCCAAGTACAATGCCTATCGTCATAAGCAGAGAAAGCCAGCCTGTCTGCCAGGAGAACCTGAATACAGTTCCGGCAAGCGACCTAAGCACAACGACCAGAATACAGCAAACTGCAAGCAGAATTGACCATCCGCCATTATCAGGCTGGAAGGAAAGACATTGTCCTGGCTTCCCTTTTTCAGCTGCAAAATGACATAAAGCTATCTGTATGAAAAGCAGCACGGCAAGTATCACAGCCATTATCGGAAGCACATTTATGCCATGCTCTGAAATCCACTTTCCTCCAAATACGCCAAATGCACCTGTTGCCACAAAAATTCCCACCGGCTTACATGAATTTTCATTATATTCCATGGCTTCACGTCCTCCGCCGACATGGAAACATGCGTTTCCAACGCCTAATAGCAGCACCTCCGGAAATAATGGCAAGCCAAAAAACGTTCCAACGTAAGCAATAAAAAGGCAAAGCAGTCCTGCTGCGGCCATATTATGATTACGTTTCAGCCAATCGCCTATAATGCCAACAGGAAGCTGCCCGGCAAATGCAAGAAAATTATACAGCACTACATATATCAGCCAATCGTAAAAGTTACATGAAAAGCTTGCAGGCATAACGATATGCACCATATAGTAAATACAGCAAAAATCAACCAGACAATGCAGCAGCGTGTAATAAGAAAGGCAAACCGCTTTTTTCTGTTTTTCTGCCATTGCAATCATATTATCATCCTCCTTTTTTTTAGATAATTTCTCCCGCTTTAAATTTATTCCCCGCTTCTCATAACATCTGCCACATCACTTATAGTCACATATGCCTTTGGATCTATTTCAAGAATAATATTTCTCATCTTTGCTATCTGAAAACGGTTTACTACAAAATAAACAACTGTTTTATCTGCACTGGAATATCCGCCCGTTGCAGCAATTTTTGTTGTTCCGCATTCAAAGGCTTCTATCAGAGCACGGCTTATATCATCCGCCTTATCTGTGATAATCATGACAGACTTTGAACGGTCAAATCCCTCCACTATAAAGTCAACCGTTTTAAGCCCTGCCGCATATGCTACTATAGAATAAAGAGGAAGAATCCAGCTGCCTATGATAATACCGCAAACTATGTACAGGATAACATTATAGATCATAACAAATGATCCTACGGACAAGCCAAGCTTTTTTGCAAATGTAACCGCAAGAACGTCAATGCCGTCAATGGCGCCTCCTGAACGTATAGTAAGACCGCTTCCAACGCCTGAAATTATTCCCCCAAACAGCGCGCATAAAAGCAAATCTTCTCCCGCTAAAGGCGACGCCATGCTGACATCAACAGGCAAAACATCTGTAATAAGCCATGAGCATATTGAATAAACCGCAACTGTAAACACTGAATACACAGTAAACGTTATCCCCTGTTTTTTCAGCCCAAATAAAAATATCGGGACATTAAGAACTAACAGAAAAACAGACAGGCTTAGAAAATCAGGAGTAACCTGAGATAACAGAATAGATGTTCCTGAAATACCGCTGTCGTAAAGCTTTACCGGTGCAAGAAATATTGTTACGCCAAAGGCGTTTATACAGCCGGCTATCAGAAGCACAATAAAGTTAATCGGTTTAAGTTTTCTCATTTCCTCTGACCAGTTTACCTTTTTCATATGAAATACCTCCTTAAAGCATTACTGCGCAGAAATTGTTATGCAGCAGTGCTGCCATAACTCTATATAAAAATTTAGCCACATACAAAAACGTATGTGACATATATTGGCGCCGCTTGGGGGAATCGAACCCTCAACTAACCCTTAGGAGGGGTTTATTATATCCATTTAACTAAAGCGGCATATACTGCACAGTTTTACTGCACAGTAATTATTATAAACTATTTTGCAAAAAAATGCAAGCACTTTTTGGAAAATTTACACTTCTACCCCATATTCTCTGCGATATGCAAGCATTGCGTCCAGATACTGAGCAAATGGTATTACCCCATCCTCTATTGCCTTGATAATATCATCCATTGTAACAATAGAGTATACTTTTACGCCATACTTATTATAAGCTTCCTGTACTGCGGAATTATTGCTGCCAAGAGCCTTTTCCATACGGTCAACTGTTATTACCATTCCTGTAATATCAACATCGGCTGCATCTTTCAGCTTTGGATAAACCTCTGCAAGCGCTTTGCCTGAAGTCATAACATCTTCAATAATGACAACCTTTTCACCGTTTGCTAGTTTCTTCCCTACGAACATGCCGCCTTCACCGTGATCCTTAATTTCTTTACGGTCAAAGCAGTAGTTTACATCAGTATCATAATCGTTTGCAAGAGCCACAGCTGCACTTACAGCTAGAGGAACGCCCTTATAAGCAGGACCAAAGAGAGTTTCAACCTCAATGCCGTTATCCTTTATACAGGCGGCATAGTATTTACCCAGCTGGGAAAGCTGTCTGCCCGTTTTGTAATTGCCCGTATTTATGAAATACGGCGCGATTCTCCCGCTTTTCAGAGTAAATGAACCAAAGGTCAGCACTCCGCACTGTGTCATAAATTTAATAAATTCTTCTTTGTAAGTCATTTTAAACATCCTTTCAGATTTTATCAGGCATTATAGAATCAAGTTCTTTTTGCCACAAGTTTACGCAAGCGTCGCTGGGCATTCTCCAGTCGCCTCTTGGGGATAGAGTAACACTTCCCACTTTAGGACCGTCAGGCAGACAGG
>CAZINV010000088.1:0-4546 GCA_964540685.1 uncultured Ruminococcus sp. | reverse complement strand
ATCCGCGCCCAGAATGTCAATGGCTTTATCATATTTTCGCGTTACAAGCTTATCGTAATGATATGCAATATCAGGTACAATATAGGTGGGAATACCGTTTGCGCGTATCAGAACAAAATCCTTATCAGCGCCAAACTCCGATGCCTTGAACCAGACCGCTCCTTCCTGTTCATATGTATAGCCCTTTTCAGTAAGCTGCTCTACAACTTTCTTAACGCTTCCGTTTTTATGAAGAGTGCTTTCACTGAACCAATTGTCATATACAATACGGTATTTTTTTAAGTCGCGCTCAAGCCCTGCAATATTCTTAGGAAGCGCATAGCTTACAAGAGCGTCTCTTCTCTCCTTTGAACCGGCATTTACATAACGATCGCCGAATTCTGCAATGAAATTTTCAGCGTGCTCTGTGATATCGGCTCCGTAATATGCATCCTCCGGCATTTCCACAGACGAATCAAAATGCTGGAGATATCTCGCTTCAAGAGACGCTGCAAATTTCTCTATCTGGTTACCGGCATCATTTATATAAAATTCTCTCTGAGTATCATATCCTGCCCAAATAAGGATCTCTGCAAGGCTGTCGCCAAGAGCGCCGCCTCTTGCGTTGCCCACATGCATAGGTCCTGTGGGATTTGCCGACACAAATTCCACCAATACGCGTTTCCCCGCTCCTGTATCCGTTTTGCCATAGTTCTCCTTTTCCTGAAGAACATTTTCAACGACTCCGGAAAACCATTTTCTTCTTAGAAACAAATTGATAAAGCCGGGTCCCGCAGTTTCAGCACGTTCAAAGCAGCTGCCGTCAAAATTCAACGACTCGCATATAAGAGAAGCGATATTCCCCGGCGGCATACGAAACGCCTTTGCACTTGCCATAGCTATATTGCTTGCAAAGTCGCCATGAGTTTTATCCGCCGGAATTTCAATTTTAAATACCGGTATCGGTTCAGCCGGCACCTTCCCATCCGCAGCAAGACGTCTTACAGCGTCAAGAAGCAATCCATTCAGTTCATCTGATGCAAGCTTAATACAGTTCGCCATTTTTCATTCCTCTTTCTTATGACTTTGCCGCTGAAACATCCAGATATATCTCGTTATCGGACATATAAGCAGAATTTACGTCAATCGTATATTTTAAATACAGGCTGCCGCCGTTTTCTGTCAAATCGTTTTTTATTTTGTGCGTAAATATCCCAACCGTAACTCCTCCATAGGGCGTTCCATACAAACAGTAATGCTTTTTCCCTATTTCAATAACAAGGTTTGAATTTGCACTGCCGGAGCGCACTATAGATACAAGTTTATTTCCGTCAGCAGTAATAGTTGTGGTTGCGCCCTGAAAACCTGTTGCGTCAGAATCCTCATAGCTGATTACCGGCACACCGTTTTTTATCTCCATATTGCCATCGGTAAGCAGCTCTGTTTCAGAACGATCGTTGTCTGATTCAAGAACACTGCGCAGCTTCAGCTGAATTTGTTTATTCATTTTGTGCTCCTTTCTATAATATCCTGTCAGAAATCGCTTTTGAACACATCGCCATGTACATTTTCATGCAAAAAATTCACAGCATTCTCTTCAAACATCTCTGTACTGTCACTTACATAATAAATGTTTTTTCCTTTTTCTGTTCTGCTGCTTAGAAGATCCAGCTCCAAAAGGCGGCGCTTTGTAAATTTTGCGGCCTCCGCGCCGGCAGATATAAGAGTAACGCCTTCTCCCATAATGTCGCCGATTATGTCTGCAATAACAGGATAATGAGTACATCCCAGAATGAGAACATCAATGTTTTCATTTTTTACAGGAATAAGATACTCCTCCGCTACAAGCCTTGTTACGGGGTTATTGAAATCCGTATATCCGTTTTCTACAAGATGTACAAACAGCGGGCATGCTTTTGGAATCACCATAACATCCGGATGAGTATCGGCAATAGCGCGTATGTAGCTGCCGCTTTTTACAGTCGCCGGCGTACCTATTATACCTATTCTCTTTTTACTTGTCGCCTTGCACGCGGCTTCAATTGCAGGCGCAATAACTCCGGTAAAGGGCATATCTGTAACTATAGGATTATTAAGTGCCACCGAGCTGACAGTACCGCAGGCTGCTATTATCATTTTTATCTCATGCCGCCTTAAAAAAGCTACGTCTTCCGCAGCATATCTTAGAATTGTCTCACGGCTTCTGCTGCCGTAAGGTATCCTTGCCGTATCTCCGAAGTAGATGATATTTTCATTTGGAAGTATTTTGTTAAGCTCCTGAACAGCTGTAAGCCCGCCCATACCGGAATCAAAAACTCCTATGGCGTAATTCCTGATATTCTCTCCGTCTGCCAAAACAGTCTCCTTTCCGAATGTATCACACATCAGTATGCGCAACTGAATTTTCAATAGCCTGTTCTATCAGCTTATCTACAAGGTAGCTCTGCTTCATGCCAAGATTTTCCATGAGCTTCGGATACATGCTTATGCTTGTAAATCCGGGCATTGTATTTATTTCATTGAGAATAACAGTACCGTCATCGCACAGGAAGAAATCAACTCTCGAAAGTCCTTTGCAGCCTATTGCACGATATGCCGAAACTGCAGTGCAGCGTATCTCGTCTGATTTCTTTTCATCGATCCTCGCAGGAATATACAGCTTTGACGAACCGTTTATATATTTGTCATCATAATCATAAAAATCAGCCGCAGGTTCAATTTCTCCCACGTAAGAAGCAAACGGCGTGTCGTAACCGAATACGGCAACCTCCAGTTCGCGTCCCTTGATAAATTCCTCAATAACAACTTTGCTGTCATGGGAAAAAGCTATCTGTACCGCGTCTTTAAGCTCTTCAAGATTTTTCGCCTTGTTTACACCAATAGAAGAACCGGCGTTAGCTGGCTTTACAAAAAGCGGAAAGCCCAGTCTCCCGCTAATTTCACGGCACTTTTCATCAAGCTTGCTTATATCTCTTTGCAATACTGACGCCCATTTTGCAGTGCGTATATTATTATAGTCCAAAATAGTGTGTGTCATACATTTATCCATACATACAGCACTGCTCAAAGTGTCACAGCCCACAAAAGGAAGCCCTGCCATTTCAAGAAGTCCCTGCAGTCTCCCATCCTCTCCGTTTCTTCCGTGAAGCACGGGAAACACAACGTCAACCTTCTTAATATAAATTTTACCGCTTTCAATTGTGACAATACCCTTGTGTATAGGATCAGGAGAAATTATAGCGGAAGTACAGTCAGGATTCTTTTCCCATGCGCCTGACACTATCTCATTTACATCTCCCGGAAAATACAGCCATCTTCCTTTTTTGGTAATACCGACACATATTACATCGTACTTTTCTTTTGGAATACTGTTTATGACATTTGCTGCAGAAATAAGCGAAACATCATGTTCACTTGAAACGCCGCCAAAAAGTACGGCTACGCGAGTCTTTGCCATAAGTTCAAGTCTCCTTTCGTCTCTTAAGCTTGTTACATTTATATGGCACATTATGCATAATAAATGCACTCTTTTTTTATTTTATCATATTTCATAAAGATGTGCAAGACCTTTTCATCGAATACCATTATTTTTTTATTTAATTAAGGCTCCGCCGCATAATTTTAACGTGCGGATTACACGGCAATTTTCCCTTTAAATAGTAAAGCGGCAGCTAAGAAATACTTCGTGCATTGCAGGAAAAAGCTTCGCTATATAAAGAAAACGATCAGGTGAGAGCGAACAGGATTGTGCGGCGCTGCTTTAAAAAAATCGAAAAAAACTATTGACATTCAAATTTAAATGTGGTATACTTAATTTACCTCCTTTATGGGGCTTATTTTTATGCCTGTTTGCAGACAGGATTTCCTGCTGCCGTAAAGGACGCCCTATAGCCGGAGGGAGGCAAGCGGCTCAGCAGACTTTAATTCATCAAAGCCTGCGAGAGAAGAATAAGATCAGGAGGTGCCGATAATGAGAGTAAAGGTAACTTTGGCTTGTACCGAATGCAAGCGCCGCAATTATGTGACCAAAAAGAACAAGCGCAACAATCCGGAGAGGATTGAAATGAACAAACACTGCAAGTTCTGCCGCAAGCATACATTGCACAAAGAAACAAAGTGATGATTGGAGGTCCCGAAGAAAATGTCTGACAGCAAAAAAAATGCTGATCTCTCCGAAAAGGAAGAAAAGAAAGCAAAAAAGACAGACTCCAAGAAGTCCAAAAAGTCTGATAAGGACAAAAAGAATATTTTTAAAAGGTTTTTAAACTGGCTCAAGGATCTGAAACGTGAATTTAAACGTGTTTCATGGCCCACAAAAAAGACTGTTTTCAATAACACAGTTGTTGTAATGAGTGTTATTGTGCTTGGCAGCGTCGTTATCGGTCTGCTTGATACAGGTCTGCTCCAGCTTATGAAATACCTTATGAACCTGTGATGCAGGCTTTATGCCCGCCAGCCTTATTTTATTTTTGCAGGAGGAAAATATTATGACAGAATCAGCAAAATGGTATGTCATCCACACATATTCAGGCTATGAAAACAAAGTAGCTCAGGATATTGAAAAAGT
>CAZINV010000087.1:0-4550 GCA_964540685.1 uncultured Ruminococcus sp. | reverse complement strand
AACGAAC
This sequence comes from uncultured Ruminococcus sp., assembly GCA_964540685.1. GTDB lineage: Bacteria > Bacillota > Clostridia > Oscillospirales > Ruminococcaceae > Ruminococcus_C. Next base: position 4,543 of record CAZINV010000087.1, on the reverse strand, counting down.
CTTTAGAGCATCGCCTTCATTAAGCTCAGGGAGATTTTTATTCTCGCTTTTTGTATCCTTTGATTCTTCATAAAGCACTGTAAAGCCGTCAAATTTTACAGATGAACCGTTTGCCTTAAAAAGACAGCCATCAGCCATAATATCTACAGAAACAGTATCAAGTTCCGCATCCGCCATCTGACTGGCAATAAATCTTTCCCAGATAAGCTTATAGAGCTTGAACTGATCTGTTGTAAGACTCGTTTTAAGTCTGGTCGGTGTAAGCGACGGCATAGACGGACGTATGGCCTCATGTGCATCCTGAGCATTTTTCTTTGATTTATATATGCGAGGTTCGGAAGGAACGTAGCTCTCGCCATACGTACTGCGAATATAATCTGTAGCAGCATCTCTTGCCTCGTTTGAAATACGCAAGCTGTCAGTTCTCATATAGGTAATAAGACCCATTGCACCCATTCCTTCAACCTCAACGCCTTCATAAAGCTCCTGAGCGGCTTTCATTGTGCGCTTCGACTGAAATCCAAGCTTATATGACGCTTCCTGCTGAAGAGTAGATGTTATAAATGGCGCTGACGGGTGCTTTTTAGTAATACGCTTTTTTACCTTTGTTACCTTGAACTCCGCTTCCTTTAATCTTGCAAGTATAGCGTCAGCTTCTTCCTTTGTACCAATTTCAATTTTATCAACACGCTTTCCGTCTACTGCCATAAGCTTTGCAGAGAATACTTTGCTTTTTGAACCTGCTGAAAGCTTTGCGTCAATGGACCAGTATTCCTGAGGAACAAATGCCTTTATTTCATTTTCCCTGTCAACTACAAGACGCACTGCAACAGACTGTACTCTTCCGGCTGAAAGTCCTCTCCGTACCTTTTTCCAGAGGAACGGACTGAGCTTGTATCCGACAATACGGTCAAGAATACGCCTTGCCTGCTGCGCGTTTACAAGGTCAATATCTATTTTATGAGGATGCTCCATGCCGTTTTTTACACCGCTTTTTGTTATTTCATTAAATTCAACACGGTTATTTTCATCCATGTTGAGATTTAAAATCTGTGCAATATGCCATGATATTGCCTCGCCCTCGCGGTCAGGGTCGGTTGCGAGATATATAAGGCTGCACTTCTTGGCATGGGATTTAAGCTGCTTTATAATATCCTCTTTACCTTTCATATCAATATAATCAGGCTTAAAACCATTTTCAATATCTACTCCAAATTTAGATTTAGGCAAGTCGCGGACATGCCCCATTGACGCAATGACATCATAATCTTTTCCCAGATATTTCTGTATGGTTTTTGCCTTCGCAGGCGATTCTACTATAACAAGATTTGACATATTTTTCACGGCTCTGAAATTTTATTATTCAGAGCTGACTCCTTTCTAAAGGATTCTGTAGCATTGACCTTTCATTCTCTCAACATAGCCGTTTATGGAAAGCTCGGTTAGCGATGAAGCAATTTCGTCTTCATCAGCACCAAGACGTTCAACTATTGCATCTATATACATTTGATGCTCCTGGGACAAAAGTACGGCTATATCAAGTTCAAGCCCGCTAAGTGATGAGAAGTCTTTTATTTCTCTTTTTTCATCAGCTTCAGATTCCGGCTTCGCTGCCGCATTTTTTTCACTTTCTTTTTCCTTTTCCGATACGTTCCGGCATTCAGAGTTCTCTTTGCTTTTCAGATTTTTCTTCTTTTTGGAAGATGAACTGATTTTTTTAGTCTCTTTGTCATCAGTGCCTAAAAATACAGAATCTCCCACACTGTCTGAAGTTTCATATAAAATAGACGGCTTTAGTTTATGTGCAAATTCAGCGTAGTATTCATTTAATATATCAAGATGGCTGAATACAGGCGTTGCACCATCACGCAGATATTTTACCACACCTGAATACCTGTTGTCAAATATATCCGCCGGCGGAATACAGTAAACTGTCTTTCCCTGTTCAAGAGCAAGGTTGGCAGTTATAAGTGAACCGCTCCGCTCAGGCGCCTGAGCTATAAGCGTGCTTTGGCTTATGCCTGAAAGGATTCTGTTGCGTGATGGGAAATTTCTCGGATACGGTTCTGTCCCGGGAAGAAATTCCGTAAGCAGCAAGCCCTTTTTAATTATATATTTCTTAGCATTTGCATTATCTCTCGGATAATCCACATCTATACCACAGCCTAATACGGCAACTGTTCTTCCTCTTGAAAGAACTGCTGCGCGATGAGCAGCCGAATCTATACCTATAGCAAATCCGCTTACAATTACAACTCCTGCCTTGGCAAGCTCACTGCATATCCAGTTCGTTACACGAACGCTGTATTCCGTAGGCTTTCTTGTGCCGACTACAGTAAGAGTCGGATACTCCTCTAAAATTCCGATGTTTCCCTGATAAAAGAGAACCGCCGGAGGATTATATATGGATTTCAGGCTTGACGGATAAAGGGAATCTCCAAAATATGTAACAGAAATATTCTTGTTTTCACAATTCTTAAGAACGGCTTTCACTTTATCCATAGACATGCTGCAAACCGCCCTTTTCTGCGCATCGCTAAGATTAAACCTTTGCCTCTGAGTTTCATCCTGCAAAACATGAAAAGCTCTCTCAGGATTCTTAGTAACACTGATAATATCCCATATTTTTGGATTTCCCGCGCCCATTACAATAACCAGCCACAGCCAATATTCAAGCATCTCCTTATCCCCTTTCCTTCATCATTTCCCACATAAGGATTCCCGCTGCCATTGCGGCATTAAGTGATTCAATATTGCCATGCATAGGAATAGTGACTCTGCGTGTGCAGCGTTTTATCGCCTCATCTGTCAGTCCGCTGCCCTCGTTGCCTATCCATACCGCACGTTTCCCTGCGGGATATTTATTCATTCCTAAAAGCTCCGCTTGCCCTGTTACAACAGCCGCGTCGCTTTGTACTCCTGCATTTTCAAGGGCTAAAAAAATCTCTTCTTCATCACTGCACACAGCAACCGGTATACGAAAAAGCGAACCCATAGTAGCACGCACTGCCTTTGGGCTATAAATATCACAGCTTTTGCAAAATATCACTCCGGATAGTCCCAATGCGTCAGCTGTTCTGAGAATCATTCCGGCATTTCCGGGATCCTGAAGTCTTTGGAGAACTGCAAATGCATTCCCGTTTTCAAGAAATTCAGAAAGGGATTTCTCTTCCTGCATTGCGCATATTGCAAACACGCCTTGAGTACATTCCGTTTCAGACATATATTCCCCAAGCTCATGGGAAATAACGTATATTCTGAAATCACTGCTTAAATATGCGGAAAATTCTTCTCCATATTTCTCAAAAGCTTCATCAGTAATAAAAAAATCTTTTATCCGTGCGCCATTTCTCATAGCGTCGGATACAAGCCGGTATCCCTCAAGTACAAAACTGCGCTCATGCATTCTCGCCTTTTTATTGCAGGCAAGTTTCTTATACAGCTTTATAAGAGGATTATCCTTTGACGTTAATGCCATGCGTACGTTGCTCATGCGGACCTCCTTATAACAAAACACGCTCCGTTTATTACCAGAGCGTGTTCAGATTACTATTACAGAGCTGCCTTTGCCTTTTCAACAATTGCAGTGAAGCCTGCCGCGTCATTGATTGCAATTTCAGACAGCATCTTTCTGTTAAGTTCAATGCCTGCCTTCTTGCAGCCGTTCATAAATGTAGAATAATTGATTCCGTTCATCTTGCATGCAGCAGAAATTCTTGTGATCCAGAGCTGTCTGAACTCTCTCTTCTTCTGCTTTCTGCCAATATATGCATAATTGCCGGACTTCATAACAGCCTGCTTAGCCATCTTGAAATGCTTGCTCTTATTGCCCCAATATCCCTTAGCCAGCTTTAATGTCTTATTTCTTCTCTTACGAGTCATCATTGCACCCTTAACACGTGCCATAATCTTCTACCTCCGATTTTTCTATTTATTTATCCCAGAAATGCGTTTCTCAGATTAGAGATACGGCAGCATCTTCTTGAGCGTTGGTGCGTTTGCAGCGTCTGCTACGCCTGCTGTACGGGCGATTCTCTTACGCTTTGTATCCTTCTGTGTAAGTCTATGTCTCTTGTTTGTTTTCTGATACTTAAGCTTACCGGAGCCTGTCATTTTAAAACGCTTCTTTGCGCCGGAATGTGTTTTTGTCTTAATCTTTGCCATGATATATCCTCCTTTTACTTACATGCTTTTGGTGAAATGAACATGACCATACTACGGCCTTCCATTTTTGCAGGCTTTTCAACAGTGCCAACATCTGCACAAGCTTTTTTGAATCTTTCAAGCAGCTCCTCGCCAATCTGCGGATGTGCAATGGCACGCTTACGGAATCTAACTGAAACTTTAAGCTTATCACCGCCTGTCAAGAACTTCTTTGCCTGATTGACCTTAGTTTCAAAGTCATGAGTATCAATTGCAGAAAACATACGGATTTCTTTTATAGCAACAACCTTTTGATTCTTGCGTGCTTCCTTTTCTCTCTTCTGCTGTTCAAAACAATATTTGCCGTAATCCATAATACGGCATACCGGCGGCTTTGCCT
>CAZINV010000086.1:0-4580 GCA_964540685.1 uncultured Ruminococcus sp. | reverse complement strand
GCCCTGTTCCGCCGAACAGGTCTACAGGCTGAATTTTTTCGGTTACATATCCTGCCTTGCCAAGAGCGGCGCAATCTCTTGCAGCTGTAGCAGGATTGCAGGACACCATGACTATCCGGTTAGGAGACATTTTACATATTGCATCAATAGTCTGTTTATCACAGCCCTTTCTAGGCGGGTCAGCTATTATAACATCAGGTGCTCTCCCGCTTTTTGCAAGCTTTTGAGCTATTTCGCCTGCATCGCCGCACACAAATTCCGCATTTTCTACTCCGTTTCTCTTTGCATTTTCTCTTGCGTTCTCTACAGCCTCCGGTATAACCTCTATTCCTAACACCATTTTCGCTTTATCAGCCATTGAAAGTCCTATCGTTCCTGCGCCGCAGTAAAGATCAAGCAAAAATTCATTTCCCGTAAGCCCTGCAAAATCCTTTGCCGCCGCATACAGCTTCTCTGCCTGCGGAGTATTTACCTGATAAAATGAAAGCGGAGAAATTTCTATCTCATTGCCGCACATAGTATCTATTATAGTATCATTTCCCCATAATGTTACATTTTTCCTGCCTAGAATAACATTTGTTTTATCGGGATTTATATTCATAATTATACTTTTTATGCACTGTTCTTCCTCTGTAAGCCTTTTTACCAAACCTTTAAGCTTTTTATCTATTGCCTTTCGTACAACAAGACATACCATAATTTCACCGCTGTAGTGTCCTCTGCGAAGATAAATATGCCGCAGAATACCTGTGCCGCTTTCTTCATTGTACGGAGATATTTTCTTTTCCCTTGCGTAGGAAAGTACAATATCCGCAATTTTTGAAAATATATCAGGTTGAAGCAGACAATTGCGGACAGGCACTACTCTATGGCTCCTTTTTGCGTAAAATCCGCATATAATATCTCCGTTTTCATCCGCCGATACGGGATACTGCGCCTTGTTTCTATAGCCTTTACGTTCCTTACAGCATATTATGGGCAGTATCTCGGGATTTAACTTCCCTATTCTCTCAAAAGCATCTTTTACTGTTTTCTCCTTTATTTCAAGTTCTTTTTCATAGCTTACATGACGGAATGCACACCCTCCGCACTGTCTGTAATAAATACAGTCAGGAACTGCTCTGTCAGGCGACGGACTTAGAATTTCCTCTATGATTCCAAATGCATAGCTTTTCAGCGTCTTTACAATCTTTACTCTAAGCTCGTCGCCCGCAGCTGCTCCAGGTACAAATACAGCCATGCCTTCTATACGGCACACTCCGCTGCCATCGGCTGTAATGTCTTCCACTTTCGCTGTATAAATATCATTTTTTCGCATTTGCAGCCTCCTGTGCAGCTATTCTTCCATATATTTCATAAACCTTATTTTTCTTTTCCATGAGTTTATCAAATTGAGTAATATATTCATACGGAAATTTATAATTATGAATTCGCGTTATCCTGCCGCATGGCTCTACAAGCTTTGTCGACGCCGCGCATCCGGCGCCAAATATAGACTGCGTTTCATCCATAATAAGCATATTGTAAAACGACTCTTTGCCGGATTTAGCATATCCCGTATTTTCCTGATTATCAAGAGTATTCTTCTGCCGGTACATATAATACGGATTATAGCCGTCTGCCGTAAGCAGCTCAACGCTGCTTCTCACCATTTCGCGCACAGGGTTTTCAAGCTGCGATTCGCTGTCTGAAAATAAACCGGCCGCTCTTTTAAGCGTAAGAGTGTGTACGGTTACGCTGTCCGGTTCAAGTAATATTATCTTTTCAAGAGTATTCTCAAAACTTTCAAAAGTATCTCCCGGCAAACCTGCTATAAGATCCATATTTATATTGTCAAAGCCTAATCTTCTTGCCATATAGTATGAATTTACTGTTTCTTCCGAAGTGTGGCGCCTGCCTATATTTTTGAGCACATCATCATTCATTGTTTGAGGATTTATAGATATTCTGGATACTCCGTTTTGTTTCAGAACAAAAAGCTTTTCTTCCGTGATAGTATCAGGTCTGCCTGCCTCGACGCAGTATTCACGAATATTTGACAGGTCAAAATTTTTATTTACAGCTTTAAGCAGACTATCAAGATACTCAGCGCTTAATGAAGTAGGAGTACCTCCTCCGAAATAAACTGTATCCAGGACAAGTCCGAGGCTGCGTACAATTTCTCCCCACATTTCCAGTTCCCTGCAAAGAAGTCTGATATACTCCGGCATGAGCTTCGCAGACTGTTCTACTGAATGCGATACAAAGGAACAGTAACTGCACCTTGACGGACAGAACGGTACTGATACATAAAGACTGACACCGCGCTTCGGAGTTTTTGCAAGCAGAGGGCGCTGAACTATTGCAGTGTTATACACAATGTCAAGCTTTTCATCGGATATCCAGAATTTTTCTCTTAGCAAGTCAAATATTTCATCACGGTTCATGCCCTTGTCAAGCAGCGGAAGAATTTTTTTTACGGGACGTATACCGGTAAGGATACCCCAAGGCACGTCAGTTCCTGTAAGCTCATAAAGCGCCTTAAACAACAGCTTGCTAATTATAATCTCACATTTATTTTTATCACTTTCCGGATAAAGCTTATCTGTCCGCTTCATAAGACGCCGCCGTTTCCCATGAAGAGAAACGGCGCAGTAAAAATAAGTATTCTTTCTGCCCTGACGCAATTGCACTGCCGCATACCGGCTGCTGTCAATAAGCAGCGATAGGTCATCATAGTAAAACTGAAAGCGCACTGCCGGTACAAATGCCTTTAAAATACACTCAGTCTCATATTTCAAACTGTGCCCTATAAGGAATACCGGAAATGAAGTATCTTTTATATTCTCGTTCATACAATTCCCCGCATAACAGGATTATTTTTTCTTTCAAACTCAAGCGTAGTAGATTCATTGTGCCCCGGAAATACTCTGTAGTCACCGTCAAGCTCTTTAAGCCGTTTAAACGATGACAGCATATCTCTGTCGCTGCCGCCCGGAAAATCAGTTCTCCCGCGCGACATATGAAAAAGAGTATCACCCGTAAGAAGAATATCCTCGCACATATAACACACGCTTCCGGGCGTATGCCCGGGTGTATGCAGTACAGTAAACACTGCATCTCCATCTTTTATAACATCGCCATCTCTGACCTCGGTATATTCCGTTATTGGCTTAAAATTTGCTGACGGTTCTATCCACACAGCAAGATTCTTCTGAATATCGGAAAGCATTGGAACATCTGCTTCATGAATATAAAGCTGCGCGCCTGTTTTTTCTATGACCTCAGCCGCACCGCTTATATGGTCGTAGTGGCCGTGAGTAAGAAGTATTTTTGTAAGAGTAAGCTCATTTTCATTTAAAAAATTCAGAATCTTACATGCATCGCCGCCAATATCCGCAGCTGCGACAGTTTTGTCTCCTGTATAAACAATGTGACAGTTAGCTGCAAGACTGCCAAGCATAAAAGTTTTAACCATTCTCATAATAAACTCACTTTCTTGCACGGTCAACGGAAATAACTCCCTTGATCTTTCTAAGTTTTTCCATAACATTTTTAAGCTGCTCGGTTCCGTCCACACATACTGTAGCTTCAATAACCGCGTTTCCGTTTTTGAGCATTCTGGAATTTGAATTCAGAATCATTACATGATTCTCCATAAAGACCTTTGAAGTATCAAACACAAGTCCGACTCTGTCAACTGCAACTATCTCCAAGCCTACGTCAAGCTTAATCGGAACTTCAGTATTTTTCCACTTTACAGCCATCCATCGTTCCATTTCCTCAGAATTATTTCTCTTTACCGCAGAAATATAATTTATACAGCTCTTTGAATGAATAGAGATACCGTGACCTCTTGTAATAAATCCCACAATATCGTCGCCGGGCATGGGGCTGCAGCATTTTGCAAGCTTATATACAATATCATCTATCTTATCTATCTCAATACAGCTGTCTCTTTTTGATAGAACAGGTTCAACAATAGGAAGCTTTTGCAGCTCTGATTCGGCAGGCTGTCCGTATTTCTTAACATACTGTTCCTTAAGCCTCGGCATTATCTTGGCTAGAGAAATGCCTCCATAGCCGATAGAAGCATAAAAAGCCTCAAGAGTATCGCAGCTGTGACGTTTAAGATCGTCGGCAAGAAAAGCTTCCAGTTCGCCCGACGGAATGTCTATTCTGAATTTCTTGAACTCACGTTCAAGAGCAGACATTCCCTGCTGAATATTTTCTTCACGCTTTTCCTTCTTAAACCATGAACGTATTTTTGATTTTGCTTCATTTGTTTTGACAATCTGCTGCCATGCTCTTGTCGGTCCTTTGCTGGGATCCTTTGTAGTCAGAATCTCACAGATTTCACCTGTTTTAAGCTGATAATCAAGGGGAACCATCTTTCCGTCAACCTTTGCTCCTATTGTCTTATGCCCCACCTCCGTATGAATACGGTACGCAAAATCAAGAACTGTTGCATTTTGAGGAAGAGTAATCGAATCGCCTCTAGGCGTCATTACAACTATTTCTTCAGGCGATATGTCATTTTTAATTATATTTACAATTTCCTCTACATCATCTGAGGTCTGCTGCGCTTCAATTATTTGTCT
>CAZINV010000085.1:262-4651 GCA_964540685.1 uncultured Ruminococcus sp. | reverse complement strand
CGTTGTATACTGTAGGTGAAATAGCGAAGTCTGTTGCGCCTGCTTCTACCCAGTAATCTCCGGCTCTCCATGTATAATCATCTGTACTTACATTTCCATTTGTAGTTGTTGTCTGACTATTTGTTGTAGTCGTTGCAGTTGTATCTGATGTTGTTGTTGTATCTGATGTTGTGGTAGTTGTCGGAGCGTCGCCATTTACAACTTCAATCTTCAGCCAGTTTGCAACTTCGTTTTTCGTTGTTCCCACATATCCAAGACCGCTTACTTTATTATAAGCAATGTTGCTCGGGAAAGCATCTTTATAGTCAATTGTATTGATGTAGTTGTTATAGCCGTCATTAAATGCTATGTAATATGTTCCTGTAGGAGTGTCAGGACTTACTGTTACATCGAATGTGGTGTATGGGAATTCATCTGAAGAACCGCCCAAGAAGTAATACGGTCCATTGCTTATAGAAAGGCTGCTTGCATCCATACAGCACCAGCTTGCAACCTTAGTACCGGCAGCAGCATTAGAATCCCAAAAATCTGCATGTACAGTACTGATAAGCGATTCACCGGTACTCTTTTCAGTATAAGGGAAACTGATTTCAGCTGTACCGTCGCCATTATCCACTACGTCACAGTCTACGCGCTCATTGTTGTTATATATATTAATAAAATAAGCGCTGTCGTTTCCATCATAAACAAATTCCATACCGTCAATGTTATCTAAGAGATAAGCATTTGTAGTCTGTGACCAGCCTGAGCTTGCAACAGCGCCTGTTCTCTGATTAATCTTTGTGAAACATGTAATAGGCCACTGTGTTGTAATTGAAGTACCGTCACTTGCTGTTACAGTATATTTATCAACAGCAGTTGATTTGTCCATGATATTGCTGAATTGGATGTAATTATAAACTTCATTGCCGCTTTCATCAAGAGGTTCCCACGACATAAATACGTATATCGGAGTAGAGTCGTCTGGAAATTCACCGTCAGAAATAATATAACCGCCCACGGAGAAAGTATAAGATCCATTTGCCAGATCTGCCTCCGTAATTGTAACGGTATCGGTTCTTTCGTCTACGGATCCGGCTGTTCGATATACATACTCGAACGTAGGCATAGTATCAGCAGCAGAAACGCTGAATGATGCACCAGCCGGAACAGCTGAAACAGCCATAGTGGCAGCAAGCAGCAAAGAACCAATCTTCTTTGTTCTCTTCTTCATATTTTTTCCTTTCTTTGCAGTTCTCTGCAATAAAATTGATATTATATCACAGCCGCCGGCTGTCATATACATTTTTGAGCATTACTCAGGCAGTGCGCTAATCTTTTCACCCAAGAATTTAAGAAGTGCGGTTGCGTCAGAAGAAACAATCTCGCCGTCTTTTTTGCAATCCGCATTTGCTTCCTGCTGTGCATTAAATTTAACGGCGTTTGAAAGTCTCTTATTCAGATATACAAGGTCGACCAATGTAACCACACCGTCGAGATTCGTATCACCGTATAAAACGTCTGAAATTTCTATGCTATTTGTTGTAGTTGTCGTACCTGTTGTAGTAACTTGAGTTTCACCAACAATGATAACCGCACCGTTGGCAACGCTTGTACTATATTCTACAGCACTTTCGTTCTCAACATAGCCTGCATAAATAGAATCGTTTGTTCCATTAAGATCATCACGAGAAATTGCAACTATCTCAATAGGATACTCGCCTGCTGCTGCGCCTGATGCCACAGTACCTGAAATTGTAGCAAATACACCGTCTTCAGAAATCCAGTAATTTTTATCTTCAAGACCTGTGCACCATGTCATATTAATTGTTCCATTTACACTGTGATCTTCAAAAAATGCCGGACAATCTCCGCTGATATCGCTTTCCGCATTATCTGCACCGGTATTTGTGATTTCGCCAGCGTCTACACCTGTAATGCTCAGAACAGATGAGTCATACTTAATAGCGAATTCACAGCTTTGAATAGCTGTCGCCGGTACGCCGCTGAAAGAAATGTCTACTGAAAAGCTTGAGCCTGCAGAAGCCTCTGTCTTAGAAGCTGAAATTGTCACAGTTTCACCAGCAGCAAATACACTGCTTGCCGCTGCAGTTGTTGCCATGATAAAAGCCAAGGCACTCGCAATTATTCTTTTTGTTTTCATTTTTAAATATTCCTCCTTAAAGTTATGATGACATCTCGCCTGCCATTCATACGAAATACATTTTTGGCTGGTAACTCCCTCATGCGATAAAACGTCCATACATTTATTATAGTGCATTATGATAAATATGTCAATAGCAGTTAATATAATTTGTATATTTTCTTATAATATTTCGCCAATTATTGTACAAATTCACCTCACTATATGTTATCAGACAGTCGCATTTGCAAAATCACAGCCATTTTCAATTGCAACACCGGCTTAAGTAAGCACTCAAATATTTCCCCTTCATCTTACGTGCATTTTTTCTTTTCCACGCAACAATCTGACCCTTCAAAAAAATCTTCAGCATCACCCTTTCTTTTGTAATACACGATAAGAAGCCAACCGCAACATACGGCTTTTTACCTTGTAAATACGTTGCCAACACACACATACAACGCTTACTATGATTATACCTTAATTAAAATAAAAAGTAAATAGGATTGCTGCATTTTTAGCGAAATACAATAAAAAAAGAAATTTATATTGTGCATATTTAACAAATAATAATGAGGCGGATTACGCAGCCGTTCTGCCTTTAGGCAGCAAAAGCAACACTTTTATGAGACTTTTTTTCCAATATTTCCATTATTGCCAAGGCAGCGCCGCATAAAAAAGGCAGCCACTCTTTTCCGTGACTGCCTGAACTATTTTTGAGCCTTCTATATGTCTCAGCCTTACTTTACCAGCTGAATGATTGCCATTTCAGCGGCATCGCCGCGGCGAGGACCGGTCTTAATAATCCTTGTGTAACCGCCGTTACGCTCAGCATAGCTCGGTGCAATTTCATCGAACAGCTTCTTTGCAACGTCTTCCTTGGTTACATATGCCAGAACCTGACGCTTAGCGTGCAGATCATTTTTCTTAGCAATTGTAATCATCTTCTCTGCCATTGCACGTACTTCTTTAGCACGTGTTACTGTGGTTTCGATCTGACCGTTTTCCAGCAGGTATGTTACCATACCGCGAAGCATTGCCTTTCTATGATCGGTGGTTCTGCCCAGTTTTCTGGTTCCCGGCATCGTTATTCACTCCTTTTTATCGTTAGGATTTCCAAATAGGATTCCTGTTCTTTTATAGGTTTGTTTTCTCAGTCTTCCTCTGATGACAGATCAAAGCCCAGTGACTGAAGCTTCTCCTTTACTTCATCGAAGGATTTCTTTCCAAGATTACGTACCTTCATCATTTCTTCTTCAGACTTGTTTATCAAGTCGTCTACGGTATTGATTCCGGCGCGCTTTAAGCAATTGAAGGATCGCACTGATAAGTCAAGTTCCTCAATGGTCATCTCAAGGATCTTTTCCTTGCCCTTTTCATCCTGATCAACCAGCACCTCTGCAATGCTTATTTCATCGCAAAGATCAATGAACAGCTTCAGATGCTCGTTGAGGAGATTGGCTGCCTGTGATAGCGCTTCCTTTGCGGAGATGGTACCGTCCGTCCATACTTCCATAATAAGCTTATCATAATCAGTAACCTGTCCAAGTCTTGTATTCTCAACCTGATAGTTTACTTTTAAAACAGGAGTATAAATACTGTCAACTGCAATCACATCTATTGATGCATTCATCATCTGCTTATTGCGTTCCGAAGAAACATAACCTCTGCCACGATCAATTACAATCTCCATATTCAGCTTAGCGTCTTTATTGAGAGTAGCAATGTGCATCCCAGGATCAAGAATATTTACTTCGGAATCCGTCTTGATATCACCTGCTGTTACTTCGCATTCACCTTCAGCTTCAATATATACGGTCTTAGGTCCCTCTCCGTAGAGCTTAGCTGTCAGTCCCTTGAGACTGAGAATGATTTCTGTTACGTCTTCCTTAACACCGGGAATTGTGGTCAGTTCATGATGTACGCCGTCAATCTTTACAGATGTAACAGCGACACCAGGCAGTGAGGAGAGCAGCACACGTCTGAGACTGTTGCCAAGGGTTATACCATAGCCTCGTTCCAGCGGTGCTAAAACGAATTTACCATACTTGCCATCGCCTCGCAGTTCGACTGTTTCCAGCTCCGGCTTTTTAATTTTTTCCAGCATAAAAGCACCCTCCTATTGCGCAATCGCTTAAGTCCTTGTTTCTTTAACTGTCTAATGTAATCCTTTTAATTACTTAGAATACAGCTCGACGATCAGATGTGCTGCTACTTCGTAATCCAGATCCTCAGGATTTGGAAGACGTACTACCTTTGCAGAATAT
>CAZINV010000085.1:0-252 GCA_964540685.1 uncultured Ruminococcus sp. | reverse complement strand
CCTTGTTGGCATCCAGCCACAGCGGAACAGTACGATCTGCTGTCTGCTCTGCAACATCCTTAAACTTTGCGCTGGACTTGCTGCCCTCGTGCAGTTCAATTACATCGCCTTCTTTTACACGGTAAGAAGGAATGTCAATGCGAACGCCGTTTACAGTAAAGTGCTTATGTGTTACCATTTGCCTTGCTTCACGGCGTGTCAGTGCAAGACCCATGCGGAATACTACACTGTCAAGTCTTGTTTCCAGACAAG
>CAZINV010000084.1:0-4657 GCA_964540685.1 uncultured Ruminococcus sp. | reverse complement strand
CAACGTGAACAGCATGAATACCGCTTCCTGCTAAAATGTAAATCAATACAGAAAGCGTGGTTGCCAATGCACTTGCAATTTGCCGTAATGTATTAAAAACAGCCTACAGCGTCAAACCTGTATATGTAGGAGTAATCACGGCGTATGCCATAGTTGCCATAGCCGTAACAAAGATGGCAAAAATCAATGTTACAAATATTCCTCTCTGTTTCATTGGCGAAAGATCTTTATCAATTTTTTTCTGATTTGTTTTTCCCATAATCATAAATCTTCTAATATCAAAAAAGCAGTTTAATTAAGGCAACACCATACAAAGACTGTGTGGTGTTGCCTTACATTTTTATTATAGAACCAGCTGTAGTACTTTCAATAGATGAGTGCTATTAAACGATAGCTATAATACCCTGCTGAATTCCTGAGAAGCCGAAGCTCCTGCGGCGAAAGCCGCTTTCCATTTGCCTTATAATGGCTTTTGTTACTCTTCGATTGAGATCAGTTTTTTGGATTCGATCTGAGGTGCAGAGGCTGCTTTGTTAATGATCAAATACAGTGTGCCGTTTTCATACTTTGCATGAATATCTTCCTGACGAACGTTTTCACCGACATAAAAGCTTCTCTGCATAGTGCCAATGAAACGCTCACGGCGGAGATAGCTGCATTTTTCGCCCTCCGGCATAGGATCCTCCTCGGCAACGGCGCTGATTACAAGATCGCCGTCTTTCAGTTCGATGGTCACATTCTCTTTTTTAACACCGCTAAGGTCAACAGCGGCTTCATAGCGATTTTCTGTTTCACGGATATCAGTCCGCATCAGTCCGGAATTGATGCTGTTTCCAAAAGCGGAATCAGCAAGTTCTTCAAACATACTTCTTGCGATAGCATAATCTCTTAACATAGACATATATAAAACTCCTTTCGTTGCCATAGGCAATTTTGATTTACATTCATATTATAGCACCATTTATTAGCACTTGCAATAGGCGAGTGCTAAATTATTATGTTAAGTTTATTATTATCAATAAATTCTTTTTATTAAGCGGCTGACAAGGACTTGCTTTGAAACGTCCTCTGTGTTATAATTAACGAGTAAGTAAACTTTTAAGAAAGGTGATATTATGAATACTTTTCAGCTCCAGTGCTTTTTGGCTGTATCTAATTCTTTGAGCTTTGCACGTGCAGCAAAACAAATGAACGTTTCTCAGCCTGCCATCACTCATCAGATACAGGCACTAGAAAATGAATTGAATACAAAATTGTTTCATCGATCTACCCGCATGGTGGAATTGACGCTGGATGGACATGCATTCATTCCTTATGCCCAAGAAATTGTGGAAATGGAGCAGCAGGCAAAGAGACGCTTTGGAAATCCGGAAGGACGTATGCTTGAAAAGCTGTCCATTGGAACAGGCAGTCATACCATGTTTGCAGATTTGGCACCGATCCTATCCGAACTATTAACCATACATCCAAACCTGCACCCGAAGATGCATATTGCGACGCATGAAAGATTGTTTCACATGCTGGATAATGATTCTGTAGATGTGATATTCAACTTTCAGGAAATTGCTCCGAACCGGGAGCATACGGTCTTTGTGCCGCTTTGCCGATCAAGCATTATTTGTGCCGGAAAGCGTGATTCTTCCGATGCACAGGGCGGCACGCTGTCTATTGAGCAGCTGACACAGCAGCCAATGATTATTCATGATCCTGTTTTTCTGTCATCTGAAGCACTGAACCTTCGCGTGGAATTGCCCGAAAGCTGCAGACGCAGCAATATTCATTTTTCCGACTCTGTTGCAGAAGCCATAACTTTGGCACGAGCCGGATACGGGCTTGCGATTATACCGGAGATTTACACGCATAATTGCGCTGACTTATGCCTATACCGGCTGGAGCCGTCTCGAGATCTGGTTTTCGGACTGTTTTATAACAAAATGAACCGAGACAATATTTTGTCATCATTTCTCAAGCTTGCCAAGAGTTCTTTTCACGTAGCAGCAGATAATGAATTCTCATAACCGAATAGATAAAAATTCTGAAAGTATAGGGTACATTCCTGTTCAATAAAGTCCTTTACAATTCATCATGTTTGCAGGAAATTCTGTATCTTTTTTGCATCCCGCAGCCCTTTTTGATACATTTTTTGCATAGCGCTTTTGTCTTTTGTCAGCGTATTCATGCCGCAGAGTTCGTCCGGTGAAATGATCAATACCTTGCCCTGCTTTTCCAGTTGTTTGGCATAGGCTATACCATCGTTGCAGCGCTTTGACCGCTGGCGCAGCTTTTCCGCTGCCATCGGATATTTCTTTTCAATCAGTTTTGCCAAGATAGTATCCTTACCGGATGTACGCTGCAAGTCTTTTGGCTTAGTCAGTATCAGAACGACTTTATCGCATCCCATGGAAAAAGCTTTATTAAGCGGGATCGGATCGCCAAGTGCGCCGTCATAATATAGTGTGCCACGCACAGGATATGGTTTGCAAACGAATGGTATAGAGGAAGATGCTTTCAGAATATCATAATCATCCTGAGACATATCATTTTTATCAAAATACACAGCCTTTCCGTTGACGGCGTTCGTCGCGACAACAATAAACTCGGTCGGATTTTTCATAAGGGCATTGAAGTCGAGCGGATTTTCTCCGTCAGAATTACTGAGAGTACCGTAAATATAGTCCATGTTAATGTAAGACTTTTTTCGGATGAAATTAGACAGGCTCATGTATTGCCTGCGAAATGCGTATTCCATATAAAACTGATAATTCCGCTGCTGCTGTCCAGCTATATAAGAGGAAAGATTTGCGCTTCCTGCCGAGATTCCGATGCCAACATCAAAATGAATACAATCTTTTCGGATTAAGCAGCCGTCGAGGACACCATCGGCGTAAATGCCCCGCATTCCTCCGCCTGTATCAATTACTCCTGTTTTCATTGCATATTCCTTTCATCATATTTTTTCGGCTTTTTTATAAAGTTCCGGTATAGTAAAACCGAAATGATTAACGTTATCCCGTCCGCTAAATTCTGTGTCCAGGCAACACCATACATTCCGAAAATAGCGTCCATTAAAAAGAGTACTGGTATGTTAAAAATTCCCTCCCGGCAGAGGGTCACAAGCAGGGATTTACCGCCGTCTCCCATTGCCTGAAATGTATAGCATATCTTTTTATTGTAAAACAGAATCGGCGTGACTAGAAATCCGATACGTACAAGATTTGCGGCAAGCTTGACGGTTTCCGGATCGTCAATAAAAAGTCCGGCGATCTGGCTGGCAAAAAGCTCAAAGACAATAAGGCAGATCAGGTTAAAGATTAAACCTGCGTTACGGGCGCAGCGAATGGCGTCCGTCATGCGCTTGTGGTTGCCTGAGGCGTAATTATAAGCCACAAGCGGAATCAATCCCTGACATAAGCCGACGCTAACATTAAGCGGGAACATTTGAAGTTTTTTGAAAATTCCATTGGCAGCTACCGCTTTATCACTGTAAGCGGCATACAGACCATTTGTAATCATGATTGTAATGCTGACAAGAAAGCTGCTGACAGCGGATGGAAGACCGGTTGTCAGTATTTTGCCCAGCCGCTTTGCGCCGCGAATGGCGTTGCGCGGTGCAAATGAAAGTACTGACTTTTTCCGCAAGCGAAAGAACACCGCTGCGCAGTAAATCATGGCGATTATATTAGAAAGCATCGTTGCAATGGCAGCTCCTGCGACTTCGTTTCCCTCTGGCAGTATGACGAACATAAAGAGAGGGTCAAGCGCGATGTTCAAAACGCCGCCCATCCCGACGCCGAACCCAGCCTGTCTTGCGTAACCGGCGTTTCGGAGCAGATGGGACATTGCCATGCACATGGTTGCCGGAATACCGCCAATCACGATTGCGAACAGCGTATAAGATGCCGCATAATCAATAGTGTTTTTCGTTGCGCCTACCAAACTCAGCAGGGGCTTTCTCAAGGCAAAACACAGCAGTGCATAAATTCCCGATATGATAATTGTGCCATACATACTGACAGCGCAGGCTTCTTTTGCGCCTTGCTTGTCTTTTTGCCCCAATAGCTGAGACATGAGGCTTCCTCCGCCGATGCCGAACAGATTTGCCCATGCGGTCAGCAGGAAGAACAGAACGCTCGCCACCGATACGGCGGCAACCTTGAGCGGGTCGTTCGTCTGCCCCACAAAAAAGGTGTCCGCCAGATTATAAATCATAGTGATAAGCTGACTGATGATTGTTGGAATTGCCAGCTTTGCGAGAGCCTTGTTTACCGGCATGGTTTCAAATATTTCAGTGCTGTTATCCATAATCATTCATTCCTTTCCTGCACGGATTGCGTGCATATTGTCAAGGGCTATTTGCAAAAGCCTGTCAAATTCTCTTTTTTCTTCATCGTTCATGCCGGCTGTAAGTTCCTGCTGCGTTTCAAGTGCGGTAGTCTTTAAGGATTCCGCTAGTTCTTCTCCGAGCTTTGTAGCAGAAAGAATCGCCTTTCTTCCGTCGCTTTCATCCACCGATTTCATAATAATTCCTTTGCGTTCCAAACGGGAGAGAATACCAGCCATAGTGGACTGTGATAATCTCATTTTTTCTTTCAGCATAACAGCAGTAATTCCCGGGTTCTCTAAAATCGCGCGCATCGCATCGCTCTGAACTGATGTA
>CAZINV010000083.1:0-4665 GCA_964540685.1 uncultured Ruminococcus sp. | reverse complement strand
GGCGTTGACTATAAGAGAACGTTCTATTCATTTGTAAATATGTTTTTGCATATTTATGATACGAATATTGGCGGCTCAACAATTACCCAGCAGCTTGTAAAAAACATCACAGGGGATGACGTTCAGTCTCCGTCGCGTAAGATACGTGAGATTTTTCGGGCTATGGAGATGGAAAAGAATTATTCCAAGGATGAGATACTGGAAAGCTATCTTAATTATATCGGTTTTGGAGGCGCCACAAACGGTATTCAGGGTGCGTCTCTGAAATATTTCGGGAAGAGCGTTTCCGAACTAAGCGTTGCGGAAGCGGCGTGCCTGGCAGCAATTCCCAAAAGTCCGGAGGTGCTTAACCCGTTTGCGGAAACTCAGGACGAGGAAACGGGAGAATGGATAAACACAGGTGAAGCCGCTAACAAAAGCCGTCAGTATTATGTTCTCGAACAGATGTATGAAAACGGCGCGATAACTTACGATGAATATCAGGAGGCAATTGCCGAAAAGCTTGTGTTCACAAATTCGGATGAATATAAAGAGGAGCATCCTGATGAAGAGGATAACCCGTATCTTTCGGCTTCAGCTACAAGCTGGGTAGTTGACACAGCGATTTACGAGGTTGCAGACTATCTGGAAAATATGTATAATATTTCTTCCGAAGAAGCTATTAAACGTATAAATTCAGGCGGTTACCGCATTTATACAACAGTAGATATGGATATGCAGGAATATGTTGAGGAAAAATATAATGATCTTAACAATCTGATGGATTCCGCCTCGGTTGCGCATTACGGCGATCTTGACGGAGACGGTCAGTATACAGTTGAAGAGATAGAATATCCGGAATCTGCATTTGTGGCTATGAACTATGACGGCAGTATTCGTGCCATAGTAGGCAGCATAGGAGAAAAGCAGTCATCGCTTTGCTGGAACTATGCCACAATGGAACCGCGGCAGCCCGGTTCTACCATAAAGCCTCTTGCAGCTTACGGTTTGGGGCTTGAGAATGACGTTATTGCTTGGGGGTCAATGATAGAAGACGCGCCGCTTATGACCATCGGCGGTTCGGACTGGCCTATAAATTACGGCACTGACAGCTACAGCGGGAATTACTCCTATGAAAAGGTATTTGCCGCTGACGCTTTAGCAAGATCTCTTAATACAATTTCTGCAAAAATATGCAATAAGCTTACTCCTCAGGCTGTATTTACCTTTGCCTCTGAGAAAATGGGACTGAAGCTTGATTCATCCTCTCCGGACGGGCTTACCGATAATGCAATTTCTCCTATGTCCGTAGGAGCGCTGACATATGGTGTTACACTTGAGAATCTTGTAAATGGTTATATTCCATATGGAAACGGCGGGACTTACTACAATGCTCATATTGTAAGCAAGGTGGTACAGGGAACGGATACCGTTGTATATGAGGATGATGGCAGTCCGAGAAGAGCTGTAAGCGAGGAGACTGCATATGTTATGAATCAGATGCTCCAGTACGTTGTAAATACAGGTACAGGTTCCGCTGCAAAGCTGGAAAATAAACATGTTGCAGGCAAAACGGGTACTTCTGAAGATTGGACAGATCTGACTTTTGTAGGATTGACAGAAGATTTTGTAAGCGGTGTGTGGATAGGTTATTCAGGACGTTATTCTTTGCCGAGCAGTCTTAAATCCGCTCAGGTATGGCAGAATATTATAGGTGAATATGCAAATCAACTTGAAACAGGCGCGTCGTATCCCGATTGCGATACTGTAGTAGTGGGAAATGTCTGCAAGAGAACAGGAAAAATAGCGGGGTCGAATTGTCCCACAGCAGGCGTAGGATATTGGAAATCTTCCAACGCTCCGCAATGCGAAGGGTGCTGGGCGCTTACTACTACGGCAGCTACAACCATTGCGGCAGGTACTGACGAAACAGAGTCCAATATAACTTACACTGAAACAGTTTCCGGTACTGCTGAACCGCCTGCACAAAGCACAGAAGCTCCCGCCGAAGGGCAGCAATGATACAATTACGTTATTAAAGGACGGTTTTACTATGACACAGACATTTCTCATGTGCTGCCCATGCCATTTTGGTCTGGAAAGCTCTCTGCGGTTTGAGCTTTCAAAAATTGGAGCGGAAAATATAACGATTCAGGACGGACGCGCTCTTTTTGCAGGAGATTATTCCGTTCTGGCAAAAGCTAATCTTTGCCTTTCAACGGCTGAGAGAGTTCTTATTCAGTTGGGCGAATTTTCTGCATACTCCTTTGAAGAATTGTTTCAGGGGGTTAAAAAGCTTCCATTGGAAAATTGGATAGGCAAGGATGACGCTTTTCCTGTAAAAGGACATGCTCTTGACTCAAAGCTGCACAGCGTACCTGATTGCCAGTCGATAATAAAGAAGGCGGCTGTTGAGAGGTTAAAAATGCATTACCGTACAAGCTGGTTTTCTGAAGCAGGCAGTATTCACCAGATACAATTTTACATTCGTAAGAACAGATGCATTATATATCTTGACACTTCCGGTGCAGGGCTTCACAAGAGAGGATACCGTAAAAATTCAAATGCCGCACCTATAAAGGAAACTCTGGCGGCAGGTATAATTGACCTTGCAAGGGTAAGGAGCGATAGTATACTTGCAGATCCGTTTTGCGGCAGCGGAACGTTTCTTGTAGAAGCGGCGTTCAAGGCTCTTCATATGGCGCCGGGATTGGGGCGTCACTTTGCGGCCGAAAGATGGGGCTGCATTCCTGATACAGTTTGGAGAAACGCCCGTGCAGAAGCTTTAGCGGCTATAAACCGTGACGCACAGTTTGAGGCGTATGGCTTTGACTGCGATCCGGAGGCAATAAGGCTTACGGAGGAGAATGCACGAAAAGCAGGCATAGGTTCAAGAATACATCTGGAGCAGCGTGATATAGCTGATTTTGAGCCTATAGATAATAGCGTAACGGTATGCAATCCTCCTTATGGTGAAAGAATGCTTGATATACAGGCGGCGGAATCGCTTTACAAAATAATGGGCAGCGTTTTTCCTGCGGATAAGGCGCATCCTTGTTATGTTATTTCTCCCGACAGTGAATTTGAGATATTTTTTGGGAAAAAAGCTGTTCGCAGAAGGAAGCTTTACAACGGTATGATGCAGTGTCAGCTTTATATGTATTTTTAAATAAGTATGGGCAGCTTTAAAAGAGCTGCCCGATTTTGTATTATGAGGAGAATTATTTATGACAAAATATAAGTTTCTGTTATTTGATCTTGACGGTACACTTACTGATTCCGAAGAGGGTATAATAAATTGTGTACGTTACGGGCTTTCTTCCTGCGGATTTTCTGTTCCTGATTATGATACGCTGAGGGCTTTTATAGGTCCGCCGCTTGTAGCGTCTTATCAGGAACTTTGCGGTCTTTCCTATGAGGAAACGGAGAGGGCAATACTTAAATATCGTGAACGGTACAGCGAAAAAGGAATCTTTGAAAACAGAGTATACGATGGAATACCAGAGCTTCTGTCTGATCTGAAAAATGCCGGCTATCGTCTTGCATTAGCAACATCAAAACCAGAGGTGTTTGCAAGGAGGATACTTGACCGCTTTGGCATAGCAGAAGCATTTGACGCAGCTGCAGGATCTTCAATTGAACGTGAAGATGAAACTAAGGCGGATATGATACGTCTTGCCATGAAAAGGCTTGGACTTAAAGAAGAGGATAAGCCTTATGTCCTGATGATAGGAGACAGAAAGCATGATATTTTAGGTGCAAAGGAATGCGGAATAGATATTGCCGGAGTTAAGTATGGCTATGCACCGGAGGGAGAACTTGCGGAGTATGGTGCAGATATTATAGCTGAAAGTGTAAAGTCATTGAGAGAACTTCTGCTCACTTGAAAAATTTTCAAAATCTGTGCAGCCATTTTCTTCATGATGTGTATATATAGGTGAATTTGCATATAGATAATAAATTGGATAAAACGCATCTCTTGTCGTATTTTGCGAAATAAAACAGTCCTTCATCCCTCGTTACGACAACATTTTCATGAATAGGGCTGTACAATATAGTCATATTGAAAAAACAAAGGAGGGGGATCATTTTATGACAGTAGCTCTTCAAAACGACAACTCCTGTCTGATAGCGTCGCTTAGCGGAGAACTTGATCACCACAGTGTTCGCACAATTCGTGAGGAAATCGACACGGCAATTTCAGAGGAACAGCCGTCAAAGCTTGCCCTTGATTTCAGAGAGGTGACATTTATGGACAGCTCGGGGATAGGGCTTATTTTAGGGCGTTGTAAAATTATGGGCGGTATCGGAGGAACCACTGCCATATGGAATCCTCCGCCTCATATAAGACGTGTCATGAAGCTTTCGGGAATAGAACGGCTTGCTAAAATTGAACGTTCTACGGGCAGAAAGGAAGATATAAAGTGAAAACAGAAAATTCAATAAGGATAAGCTTTCCCGGAATATCTGTGAATGAACAGACTTCACGGGCTATGATTTCTGCGTTTCTCGTTCAGGCTGACCCTACTATAGAAGAACTTGCGGATATAAGAACGGCTGTTTCAGAGGCGGTGACAAATTCAATTGTTCACGGCTACAGAAATACAGATGGAGATGTGGAGCTTTGTGTAAAGCTCCTGTCAGACCGTGAAATATACATAAGAGTAAAGGATAAGGGCTGCGGAA
>CAZINV010000082.1:0-4698 GCA_964540685.1 uncultured Ruminococcus sp. | reverse complement strand
GGCATCGGTGAGGTTCACTTCGATTAGAGTTTGTTCCCTATTGACATTACAAGTATCATTTATGGTCTGCCATCCAGTGAGCATAGCGCCATTTTCGTCAAAGTAATAGGTGATGTCGTTTATGGTCTGCCATCCAGTGAGCATAGCGCCGCTTTCGTCAAAGTAATAAGTGATGTCGTTTATGGTTTGCCAACCAGTGAGCATAGCGCCGTTTTCGTCAAAGTAATAGGTGATGTCGTTTATGGTCTGCCAGCCAGTGAGCATAGCGCCGTTTTCATCAAAGTAATAAGTGATATCATTTATGGCTTGCAAACCCGTTTGCATTAAGCCGTTATTATCAAAAAAGTATACTTCGCCGTCAATAGAAACAAGCCCTGTCTGAACTGTACCGTCATCTGAATAGTAGCTTTTAGCTCCATCGGCAAATGTTATCCAACCGATATTCTGGAATCCGTATTCCTCGTCAAAAGAGTAACGGCAATCTCCGATGGTCTGTTCTCCGGTTAATTTGCCGTCTTCGGGAGTAACATAATAAATGCCGCCGCGAAAGTCAATCCATCCTTCAGTAAAATCGCCTGTATCCAAATCATAAAAATAGCGTTTTCCGCTGACAGTTTGCCAGCCCAGCTGCTGACGCCCGTTTAAGCCGAACAAATATGGTTTTCCGTCTATAATTGTTTCATTTACGGCAAGAGAACCGTCCTCGGTTGCGTAATAAAATGAATCGTCTATAGCTATCCATGTGCTTTTTTGTATTGCTCCGGATTCATCAAAATAGTAAAGGCTGTCATCGATTATTGCAATTTCCGAAGAGTAGGAAATATCAGCCTCAGCCGGGGGTTCAGCTTCGTCCGCATAGACCGGAAATGAAGCAAGCGCCATGGCAGACAGAACCGCAGCAAATCCAATGCAAAAATGTTTAATTTTCATAAATTATGTTTCCTCTCAAATAAAATAAAGCTTATTTCTATTTTGGCAATCATAAAAATTATACCAGCTAAAATAGTATATGTCAATAATATAAAT
This sequence comes from uncultured Ruminococcus sp., assembly GCA_964540685.1. Taxonomy (GTDB): domain Bacteria; phylum Bacillota; class Clostridia; order Oscillospirales; family Ruminococcaceae; genus Ruminococcus_C. The sequence continues at coordinate 3,672 of CAZINV010000082.1, read as the reverse complement.
CAAATTTTAATGGATGAGAATAGAAAATTTACACATTTGCGGATAAAGTTTTCTGTCTGTATTACTGCTTTGTCATGATAGAAAATTTTTTCTTTTTGGGTTTTCCGTTAATATTCATAATTATAATTGCCATGAATATCAGCAGCATACCGGATATTTTTGCAGGAGTCATTCTTTCATGGAAAAATAACACACCTGCAACTGCCGCGACAAACGGTTCAACCGTTGCCAGAATAGATGCTTTTCCGGCATCCATTCCATTAAGACCTTTGGTGTATAAAAGGAACGGGAGAACAGTACTTATAACAGCAAGCGCAAGGGAGAAAAAAATGCCTTTCGCTGAAAAAAGAAGCGGTATTTCGGAAATTAGCCCTGAAAAGGGAACTGCAAATACAGAAGCGGCAATAAATGTATATGCAGTTATTGTAAACGCGCTGTATTTAGGCACAAGATATTTCCCGAATATGCTGTATAGCGCATATCCAAAACCTGCGCCTAGTCCGAGCAGAAGCGCTTTTAATGATAAATGCTCTCCATAGGAAAACGCTCCGGTAACGAAAATCAAACCTGTAAATGTGAATATAAGCGCAATCAGCTTCTGACCGGTGATTTTTTCTTTGAATAAAAATAGAGAGATAATCATTACAAATATAGGCGCGGTGTATAACAGCAAAGCCGGAACGGCTGAACCGCCTATTACTTCTATGGCTTCAAAATAGCAAAAGTTGAAAAATATGATGCTGCATACGCCTGTTCCCAGAAAAAGAGGTATATCCTTAAGCTTTATTTTAAGCAGAGATCTGTCTTTTATCAAAAGAAACAACACAAGTACAACAGCTGAGAAAAAAACTCTGACAGAAACTACCTGCATGGAATTAAAGCCTATTCCCTGCAGTTCAATAACAAAAATGGATATTATTCCCCATAGTATACCTGCCAGTATAATATAAACCGCATTTTTGATATAAACCACGCTCCTTGTTATACAGCTTCAGGGAATCCCGAACCTGTCAGAATTCCCTTTACTGTTTTATACGTTTATTTTGTGAGGGGCTGCTTCAATATATGCACAGATATGATCGGCAAGTTCATTAAGTTCCATTGAGCTTGTGTTTACACATAAATCATAGTACTGCGGATTGCCCCACTCATAGGATGAGTAATAATTGAAATAATACTCTCTGTTCTTTTCCTTCTTGGAAATATAATTCTGAGCTTTTGAATGCGAAAGATTTTTCCTTTTTTCAATTTCCCGGATTCTGTCCTCAAGATTAGCGGCAACAAAAATATCAATTGTTTTTATGCCTTCCTGTTCTAGAACATAGTTGGAACATCTTCCCACAAATATGCATGGCGACATTTTTGCAAGCTGCAGAATAATATTGGACTGAATCAGGAACATCTTATCCGTTGTGGACGCGTCATATTCTTTTGCAGCGTACATGCCCCCTGCCGTAAGAGCATGAAGCAGTTCGTTTCTGGGCGTTTCTTCGCCTTTGCGTACATCGCTTTCGGAAAGGTTTAGCTCTTTGGAAGCGTACTTTATCATATCTTCATCGTATACCGGAATATCCAGTTTCTTTCCAAGAATCTTCGCAAGTTCTCTGCCATGGCTTCCGTATTGTCTGCCAAATGTGATGATAAGCTTATGCCCATGCAATTCCTCGTATTCTTTACCGCCATGAAAGCCTTCAATATCTACATCTGTGCTTACAGACGGTAAAGTTTCATAGCCGGCCTGCTTTTCAAATCCCGGAATTATCCAGTCCTTGCTTGCACTTACTCCGAGATACTCATTAGAATATCCGGAGACAATTTCTTTTTGCGGGAATTTCTTCAAGTACCAGAACTTCATTAGTATAAAATAGACAATGAATGCAGATGGAAATCCGGCAAAATAGCCGAAGCTGGAAATTATATTTGCCATAATCGTTCCAACCGCAAGAGCTATCAGACCGCAGAGATTGAATCCCTTGTTGTATCGGTACTGACCGCTGTCTTCATATAGCTCCTTAACATTCAGACGGCGCTTTCTGAGAATGTAGTAATCGCATATCATAATGCCCGCAATTGCAGATAGAATAGAACCAAAATATCCAAGATAAGTATAAAGCTGATTAAGAATGTTCCACGGCTGAACAAGGCAGCCTATCAATCCGGCAATAATTACCGAAACTTTATAAGGGAGATTCCACCTTGCGCCGGCATTTGTAAAGCACATTGCCGGAGGAACAAGGTTTGCTGCCGTATTTGTTGACCACTGTGCGAGAATAACCATAATGAGCAGGATAATAAGCGTTACGCCATGCGCCTGCTGCTGGATAACCTCGACCGGATTCCAGTTGCCTGTGGTCTTATAGGCAATAGCGCCTATAACAGCGATAAATGCCTCTATTATCGGAAGCGTCGCAAACTGAGGAATCCAGTTGTTAATGTTACGTTTAAACCAGTTCTTTTCGCCCATGGGAGCTTTTAAACTCCTTGTCATATTCGGTATGTCCGCCGCAAGCGCCGCCCACATTCCCATATTTGCGCTCATTGTTACAAACCAGTAGCTGGCGGACGGCTGTGCGGGATGATAATTTAAGATAGAGAAATTTTGTAATGCTGCCAGATTATTTACTTTATAGAACATCCAGCAGGTTATAAGAATAATACACGGCGCGGCAATGGATGAAAACTTGTCGATTGCTTTTAGTCCGAGCATGGTGTTTACAGTTTGGAGAACAGCGAAAATAACAAACCATAAGAACCAGTTGTCTACGCCAAACAGCGCAATAGTAAAATAGTTAATTGCTGTCGAACCGATATATGTGTTGATACCAAACCAGCAGGAAGCAATAATACCTCTGACAACTGCCGGTATGTGTACGCCTTTAATACCAAAAGGCGCTCTTAAGTATGTTGCAAATGAAAGTCCGTGCTCAACTCCAATATCACCGGTAAGACTGCCGATTGACGCGATAATCAGATTTGCAACGAAGGTTGCGGATGCAACGCCGATTACGCCCATTTTCTCAATTCCGCTTGCGCCAAAGCTAAAGACGGAAATAACAATTGCCATGCCGATCCAAATGTTTGCAAAGCCCAGACCTGTCAATGTTCTTTTTCTGGAAGTGACAGGAATAACATCGTCTGAAATAAGCGAATTGTTCTTCTTACTATTGACTTTATCTTTCATTTTCACTCACGTCCTTTTTATTAGAGCAACGCTCCGCTTCGTCTGCAAAGAACAGAGCTTGCTATTTATCGGGCATCACTTGTGATTAAACAAAGCTTTAGCGTTACTTTGCCGCTCTGATTGCTGCTGTTGCAGCTTCATCTATTGTCATGGACAAAGGATCTATTACAACGCCATAAGAATCTTTAGCGTCTTCAATAGTCGTAAAATCGTCCAAAACATCACCCAGAACAAGTTTCGGATCTCTTTCAAGCGGATTGCCGTAACCGCCTCCGCAGGGAGTGCGGATCTGAAGTACATCGTTTACACTGAATTCTTCATCAGACAGTTTGGATGGCAGTGAAACAGGATTTTCCGAATAAGGATTTTTCGTCATGCTTGCGGAATGACCGTCCTTACCGCCAAACAGCCCTTTAGGCGCTTCAATATGTCTGTCGCCTTCGCAGGTTACAGTGCCGCTCTGGAGAAATCTTGTTTCACGAATGATACCA
>CAZINV010000081.1:0-4708 GCA_964540685.1 uncultured Ruminococcus sp. | reverse complement strand
AAGATTTACAGAAGCAACTCTGGTGCGTGCTCTTGAGGAGAACGGAATAGGCAGGCCGAGTACCTACGCACCCACTATAACAACTATCATATCAAGGCTTTATGTAGAGCGTGAGGGAAAAATGCTAAAGCCCACAGTTCTTGGAGAGGTTACGACAGAGCTTATGAAAGAGCACTTTAAAAATATAGTTGACGTCGCATTTACCGCAAAAATGGAAAGCGATCTTGATGAAGTTGAACAAGGGCAGCGTGACTGGGTAAGTGCGCTTGATGAATTTTATAGCGATTTTGCCAAAACTCTTTCCGAGGCAGAAGAAAAAATGGAGGGTAAAAGAGTTAAAGTACCCGATGAGAAGACAGATATTATCTGTGAAAAATGCGGAAGGAATATGGTTATAAAAATCGGCAAATACGGAAGATTTCTGGCATGCTCCGGCTTTCCCGAATGTACGAATACAAAGAAGATAGTTCAGGAGACTCCCGGCAGCTGTCCTAAATGCGGAGGAAAGATCATACTCAAAAAATCAAAGCGGGGGAGAAGCTTTTATGGCTGCGGAAACTATCCTGAATGCAGCTTTATGACATGGAACGTTCCGCTGGAGGAAAAATGTCCCCAGTGCGGCTCAACGCTTTTTCAGAAAGGCGGCAAATCAGGACGGAAGGTGTGCGAAAAAGAGGGATGCGGTTACGACAGACCTGTGAACGGCGGTGAATAAAATACTATGGAAATTAAAAAGAATATTCCTGTTATAGGCGGAGGGCTTGCAGGCTGCGAGGCAGCATGGCAGCTTGCACAAGCGGGATTTCCTGTAACTTTATATGAGATGAAGCCGCTTAAATTTACGCCTGCTCATCATTATAAAGGGCTGTCGGAGCTTGTATGCTCTAATTCCCTTAAGGCGAACCGCCTTGCGTCTGCGGCAGGTCTTCTTAAAGCGGAGATGGAGAGATTGGGTTCGCTGCTCATTCCATGTGCGCGAAAGGTTTCAGTTCCGGCAGGCGGAGCACTGGCAGTGGATCGTGAACTGCTTTCCGATATGGTAACAGAAAAAATAACCTCCCACCCTCTTATAACTGTTAAAACCGGTGAGGTAAAGGAACTGCCGGAGGCTCCTGCAATCGTTGCAAGCGGACCTCTTACTGCAGCGGAACTTGCTGAAAGCATTGAAAAAAAATGCGGCCGCAGACTCAGCTTTTTTGATGCGGCTGCTCCTATTGTCACTTATGAAAGCATTGATAAGAATATTACGTTTTTTGCTTCAAGATATAACAGGGGCGATGCGGATTACATAAATTGCCCCATGAGCAGGGAAGAATATCTGGCGTTTTACGAAGCGCTTGTAAATGCGGAGCGTGCGCCTCTCAGTGAATCAGACAAGGAAGTCTTTCGTGTATATGAAGGCTGTATGCCCATTGAAGTTTTGGCGTCCAGAGGTGAAGATACAATGCGTTTCGGTCCTCTGAAACCCGTAGGGCTTACAGATCCTCATACAGGAAAAAGACCGTATGCAGCGGTTCAGCTCAGACGTGAAAACAGTCAGGGTACATTGTTTAATCTGGTCGGCTTTCAGACGAATTTAAAGTTTCCGGAACAGAAGAGAGTTTTTTCGATGATACCCGGACTTGAAAATGCTGATTTTATGCGTTACGGTGTCATGCACAGAAATTCATTTCTGGACAGTCCAAGACTTCTGAATGCTGATTATTCTCTTAAAAGCGATCCTCTTCTTTTCTTTGCAGGTCAAATAACAGGAGTTGAGGGCTATATAGAATCAGCGGCAAGCGGAATAATGGCAGGCAAAAATCTTGCGAGAAAGTTTCTTGGAAAAGAACCGCTTATACTTCCGGCAGAGACGATGACAGGCGCTTTGGCAGCATATATAAGCGATGAAAGTGCAGCGGAATTTCAGCCTATGGGCTGCAATATGGGAATACTGCCTGAACTTCCGTGCTGCATAAGAGACAAAAAGGCAAAATATCAGGCATATGCAGACAGAGCTTTAAACGCTCTGGAAGAATACTTATCAGCAAAGGAAATGTAGAATCAATGAATATTATAGTAGATGCATTTGGAGGAGATAATGCGCCGATTGAGGTTATCAGGGGCAGCGCTATGGCTATACGTGATTTATGCGTAGAAATAACTCTTGTAGGCGATGAGAATATTATCCGCAGATATGCAAGTGAAAACAATATTTCACTTGATGGAATAAATATTATCCATGCGGAAAAATCGTTTGATATACATGCGGAGCCTGTATCGCTTATAAAAGAGAACTCTGACAGCTCAATGGCTGTTGGGATGAAAGCTCTTGCCAGTGGAAAGGGAGATGCCTTTGTGTCCGCAGGAAGCAGCGGTGCGCTGGTAGTCGGTTCAACATTTATTGTAAAGAGAATAAAGGGCATAAAGCGTGTGGCGCTTGCCCCCATTATTCCTACTGCAAATAATCCCTTTATTCTTCTTGACGGCGGCGCAAATAACGACTGCCGTCCTGAGATGCTTGTACAGTTTGCAATTATGGGCAGTGCATATATGGAAAGAGTAATGGGAATAAAGAATCCAAAGGTAAAGCTTCTAAACGTTGGCGCTGAGGAAACAAAAGGCAGGGAACTTGACATTGAAGCGTATAATCTTCTAAAGGATGTTCCGGTAAACTTTTGCGGTAATATAGAAGGAAGAGAACTTCCATTTGGGAAAGCGGATGTTGTAGTAGCAGATGGGTTCACAGGCAATGTTGCCCTTAAGCTTTATGAAGGTATGGGTAAATTTATGTCGAGCGAGCTTAAAAACAATATTTTTGCAGGGACAGGAAAGCTTTCAGCGCTTATGGTCATGGGAAAAATAAAGAAGCTGTCCCGTAAACTTGATTATAAATCCGTTGGCGGCGCTCTTATGATAGGCGCGTCAAAGCCGGTAATCAAGGCGCACGGCAGTTCTGACGCAAAAGCTTTTTATAATGCAATACGTCAGGCGAGAGAGTGCGTTAAAGGAAATATGATAGCTGCTATTTCAGAAAATATCTGCGGCTTCAAGAAAGGTTGATGAAAATCATGGAACAAACGAATTATGAAGAGCTTAGCCGTTTTGAAAAAATTATCGATTACAGCTTTAAAAATAAGCGGCTTCTTGAAGAGGCGCTTTCTCATTCGTCATACGCAAATGAAAAGAAGAAGTGCCGTTCAAGCAACGAACGCCTTGAATTTCTTGGAGACAGTGTACTTTCCATAATTGTATCGGATTATTTATTTTCTCACTATAAAGATATGCCCGAAGGCGATCTTACAAAGCTGAGGTCATCTCTCGTATGTGAAAAAGCGCTTTATCAATTTGCAAAAGAGATACATTTGGGCGAATTTATTCTTCTTGGCAAAGGCGAGGAACATACAGGCGGAAGAGAGCGGACATCTATTTTAGCAGATGCTTTTGAAGCCGTTATAGCTGCAATTTATCTTGACGGCGGTATGGAAGCGGCATCTAAGCACGTGCTGAGATTCATTCCAAAACACGCTGAAAAAAGCAATAAGCTTTGTTTCCGCGATTATAAGACTGTACTTCAGGAGATAATTCAGAAAAATCCTGAAGAGAAGGTTGAATATATACTTGCAGGGGAATGCGGACCGGATCATGATAAGGCATTTACAGTAAACGTATGCCTTAATTCAAACGTTATCGGCACAGGTACGGGAAAGAGCAAGAAGTCAGCTGAACAAATGGCTGCCAAGGAAGCTTTAATGCTTATGGGTTATGATGAAGCACTCTAATTTAGCGTTTTTTATTCCGCATATGGGCTGTCCCAATATGTGCAGCTTTTGCGATCAGAAAACTATAAGCGGTACGCAAAAGGCTCCGCTGCCTTCTGAAATAGCTTCTAAGTGCAGGGAAAGTCTTGAAAGCGGCATTGACGGCGGAAATTCCGAAATAGCGTTTTTCGGCGGCAGCTTTACTGCAATACCATTTAATGATATGACAGCCTGCCTTGAATCCGTTCAGCCGTTTCTTGGAAAATACGGATTTTCTGGAATACGGATTTCAACAAGACCCGATGCGCTGTCTGAGGAAATTCTTTTTACCCTGAAAAAGTACGGCGTCACTGCAATAGAACTTGGTGCGCAAAGTATGTCGGACAAGGTGCTTGCGCTTAATCGCAGGGGACACAGCGCATCAGATATTATTGAAGCTTCCGAAAGAATAAAGAACTATGGATTTTCACTGGGGCTGCAGATGATGTATGGTCTTTACGGCAGCACAAGCTCCGATGAAGAATATACCTTGTCGAGGTGCATAGATCTCAGACCTGATACAATGAGAATATATCCGGTCGTTGTTTTAGAAGGCACTCATTTGGGCGAGATTTATAAAAGAGGCGAATATATTCCGCCGGCGTGGGATGATATGATAGATTTTACGGCAAGTGCAATATGCCGTCTAAGGCAGGAAAACATTGCTCTTATAAGATGCGGACTTCATGCCGAAAAGGAAATTGAAAAGCGTATTCTCGGCGGATTTTATCATCCGTCGCTTAAGGAAATCGCTCTTGAAAAACTGTATTTTTCAAAGATGCTAAGCTGGGCGGAAAATCATAGCGATATTCTCAGAAATATAGAGAAGGGAGACTATGTGCTTATTGAAACGGCTGCAGGCAAGGCGGGTCTGGCGGCAGGGCATCATAAGGAAAATAAAAAGCGCTTTTCAGAATCAGCTTTCGGCG
>CAZINV010000080.1:0-4713 GCA_964540685.1 uncultured Ruminococcus sp. | reverse complement strand
GCCTCAGCGGACTTGAATAAACTTTTGCTACTCTCGGATAGACATATTCGTCCATTTTATTATAAAGCTCTGCGATGCCTTTTTCTGACAAAGGATAATCTGTTCTTCCTATATAAATGCCGTTATCGTTAGCTTTTGTTCTTCCATGACGTATAATGCTTAAATGATATCCGTTCATATATACTTACTCCTTGTAATATTGTTATAATATTGTTATATTGTTCAAAAAATACCTTATTTTCACGATTTACTTTTTTCTAAAAATATATTATAATATAAATAATAAAAAAAGAAAAGAGCTTTTTGTAATGTTTCATAAAAAATTTTTTATAGCAGCCGGAGCTGTAATTTTGGCAGGCAGTATTATAACTTCACTTATATTATACAAAAATAAAAGCACCGGTGTTTACAGAAAAGACATCTTTGTAATGGATACCTACTGCGATATTAAGCTTGACTGTGAAGAAACAGATGAAACGGCAAATATTCTCTATGAACTTGAAAATCAATTTGACTGTCACAATGAAAGCAGCGATATATCACAGCTTAACAGCGGATTATCCATTGATAAAAATACTGAAACAGGCGAGATTATTTCCAAAAGCCTTGAATTGCAGACAGAGTATCAGGGCGGCGTTGATATAACAGCCGGAAGCCTTACAGCTTTGTGGGATATTACAGGAGACAATCCTCATGTTCCTGAGAAGCAGGAGCTTGAAAATGTTCTTCCCTCAATCGGCGCAGAACATATTCACATATATAATAACAGCATATCCCTTGACAACGGAACTGCCATTGACTTAGGCGCTGTTGCAAAGGGCTACGCGCTTGACAAAATAAAAGAATATCTTGACAGCACAGATACTTCATATGGAACAGTATCCATGACATCGTCAATGCTGCTTTATGGAGAAAAGCCGGACGGCAAACCGTTCAGAGTGGCGGTCAGCGGTGCGGAAGACAATGAGATAATAGGCTATATAGAAACACAAGGCGGCTTTTTTATCTCGTCCTCAGGAGCTTATGAAAGATATTTCACAGATGAATACGGCAACACTTATTCCCATATTCTCGACCCCGAAACAGGCTACCCTGTCGAAACAGATCTTGAAGCTGTAACAGTGATATGCAAAAGCGGGATAGAATCCGATTACCTTTCCACTCTTATTTTTATGAGCGGTACAGATAATATAGATAAGTATCTTCATTCTGATGAATACAAAATCGCTGCCGCCGACAGTGACGGAAATCTCTATGTAAGCGACGGTCTTAATTTCACAGAAAAAGAAAATTAAAGGCGAAATCGTAAAGACTGATGTTCGGTTTGCCTGAAGTTACGGAGGTAAAATAAATGAAACTTGGCGGAATAAAGCTTCATCACTACAAAAATACGGAAGACTGTCACAGTACAGCTCTTCCGCTGCCTGCAAAAGTGCGCATTCCGATGAGCATGCACATAGGCGCGCCATGCAGCCCGATTGTAAAAAGAGGCGATCTTGTAACAGTCGGGCAGAAAATAGGCGGCACTGACGCGTTTATGTCAGCTCCCATACACAGCAGTGTATCCGGAAAAGTCAAAAATATTGGCGATTACAGAATGTCAAACGGCAGGACATGCAAAATCGTTGAAATAGAAACAGACGGAGAGCAATCGGTCTGTCCGGACGTTAAGCCGCCTGAAATAAACGATAAGGAAAGTTTTTTAAAAGCCATACGTGAAAGCGGGCTTACAGGCATGGGCGGCGCAAGCTTTCCGGCTCATGTCAAGCTGTCGGCAAAACAATCTATTGACGCCCTCTGCATAAACGCCGCTGAATGCGAACCGTACATAACCTCGGACTATCGTCAGATGGTTGAAGCTCCGGAAGAGGTAATAGACGGTATTCTGAATATTTTAAAATATCTGTCTATACCGAAGTGTATAATCGGAATAGAAAAAAATAAGCCAAAGGCAATAGAGCTTCTCACTGAAAAAGCAGCGCCTTACCCTGAAATAACAATAATGCCGCTGCCGTGTACATATCCTCAGGGAGCGGAAAAAGTACTTATATATAATGCAATGGGAAGAATCGTTTGCGAAGGACAGCTTCCTGCGGATGTCGGCGTTATCGTAATGAACGTCTCTTCTGCGGCATTTGTAAGCCGCTATATAAAAACGGGCGTTCCAATGATAACAAGAATGGTAACTGTGGACGGCGATGAGGTTATCGGAAATAAATGCAATGTTACAGTGCCTATAGGTACTCCTGTTATTGACGTATTGCAATATGCGCAATGCGACATGGAAAAAGCTGAACGTCTTCTTTACGGCGGTCCTATGATGGGCGTAAGCATTCGCGAAGTAAACGACCCGATAATAAAATCAAATAACGCTATTCTTGCGTTTAAACGCTTTGATAAGAAAAAAGCTTCTCCAAGTCCTTCGGCATGCATTCACTGCGGAAGATGTGTAAATGCCTGTCCGTTTCATCTTATGCCTCCTGATATATGCCGCGCATATGAGAAAACAGATACGCAGAGCCTTGTGAAGCTCAAAGCGGCACTCTGCATGAACTGCGGCTGCTGCACTTATGTATGTCCCGCAAAAAGACCTGTTGCAGAAACAAATCAGATGGCAAAAGCTCTTGTAATGTCCGCAGGTAAAAAGTAAGAACGGAGGAAACGTTATGAATACACTTACAGTTAAACCGTCACCGCACATAAGAAGCGATATTACAACGCAAAAAATAATGCTTGCCGTTATAATTGCTCTTGTGCCTGCTATCATTGCAGGAACGATTGTATTCGGACCGCGTGCGCTTCTTATGGTAATATTCTGTGCGCTTGTCAGCGTTATGACTGAAATAGTCTGCCGCGCTCTTATGCAAAAAGAAGGAACTGTTTCCGATGGCAGCGCAATGCTTACAGGAGTGCTTTTAGCTCTGAATCTGCCTGTTACACTGCCATTGTGGCAGGCGGCTATCGGCTGCATATTTGCAATAGCCGTTGTAAAGCAGCTTTTTGGCGGGCTGGGCTGCAACTTCGCAAATCCTGCCATAACAGGAAGAATATTTCTGCTTTTATCAGTAGGCAGCGATATGACATCGTGGGTCAAGCCTTTCTATTATAAAGAACTTCCTCTCTGGGGACTGCTTGAAGCTTCCGGAAGCTCTGCTCTTGACGGCTTGACAGGAGCTACGCCTCTTGCTTCAGGTGATGCGGGACTTATGGAATTGTTCCTCGGCAATGTCGGCGGCTCTATAGGTGAAACCTCTGCACTGGCACTTATTATAGGCGGCATTTTCCTTATAATAGCAAGAATCATCTCTCCTGTAACTCCATTTTCATATCTCGGCTCACTGGCATTGCTTACTTTTGTAAAGGTTCTTGTTACAGGCGGGGATATGACTGAAGTGCCGTATGCGCTTTTAAGCGGCGGCGTTATCCTCGGCGCCTTCTTCATGGCAACAGATTATGTAACAACTCCAATAACGTCAAAAGGCAAACTCATTTTCGGTATAGGCTGCGGTCTGCTTACATTTGTCATAAGAGAATTTGCAAGTATGCCTGAGGGCTGCTCATTCTCAATTCTTCTTATGAATCTTCTTACGCCTTATATTGATAAATTCACTAAGACCAAACCTATTGGTGCTAAAAAGGCAAATGCAAAGGAGGGAGCTTAAAATGGCAAATATTAAAAATCTCCTGATGCCGCCTATAGTTCTTGCAGGAGTATGCGCGGTATGCTGCGGACTCTTAGCCGCCGCAAACAGCATAACAAAGGATAAAATAGCGGCTGCGGAAAATGAGGCTGTACAGGAAAGTCTGTCGGGACTTCCGGGTGCAGGTAATTTTGAGGAAATAACCGGCTTCACATCGCCTGATATTGAAAAAGTAACAGTAACAGCTCTCTATAAAGATGAGAATCAGCAGACTGCGGTTCTCGTAACGGCTGACGGCTACAACAAAGGCGGTATACAAGCAGCTGTGGGAATAGATAAAAGCGGAACTGTAACCGGCATATCTTTTGTATCTGTATCGGAAACTCCCGGACTTGGGACTAAAATACAGTCAAATCCCGAACTTTTGGCGGATTCTTTCACAGGTATGTCAACCGCAGAGGAGATTGATTCCCTAGACGGCATAACAGGAGCCACATTCTCTTCAACAGGTCTTAAAAATGCAGTAAAATGCGCTATTGAAACCTTTGAACTTAACAAGGAGGTGATTCTCAATGAGTAACATTACCACTCTTTCAAAAGGTATTCTAAAAGAAAATCCTGTATTTGTTTCTCTTTTGGGCATGTGCCCTACTTTAGCAGTAACAACTGGCGCCTTTAATGGCATCGGAATGGGTCTATCCACAACATTCGTTCTTATATGCTCGAATCTCGTCATCTGCCTTTTAAGAAAACTTATCCCCGCTCAAGTAAAGCTGCCCTGCTATATTGTAATCATTGCAACCTTTGTAACACTTATACAGTTCCTGCTTCACGGATTTGTGCCTGCTCTCTATACAAATCTTGGAGCATTCCTTGAACTTATCACAGTAAACTGTATTATACTTGGCAGAGCTGAAATGTTTGCAAGCAAGAATAAGCCCCTTGCCTCTGTTCTGGATGGTATCGGTATGGGACTTGGCTTTACACTGGCACTTTTCCTTATGGGCAGTGTACGTGAAATATTAGGCTCAGGTACATGGCTTGGCATTACCATTACCGGCATGACAGGTCA
>CAZINV010000079.1:0-4785 GCA_964540685.1 uncultured Ruminococcus sp. | reverse complement strand
GGCATACTTTTTAATTATTCCCCGGCTTTGTATCAAAGTCTGCAAGAACATATCTATGTAGATAAAGCGGATTTTGCCCTCATACTGCGGCAAAAGAGATTTCAGCGCAAAGAGGTTATCGCCGTGGATTATCATGTTGCCGCCGGCTTCGCCGCATTCATACTGCGGATCAAGCACACGGTACGTCCATGTAGTGATTGATGACTTTATCCTTGCCTATACAATCGAGTGTCGGCATTTCGGTCACGCTCCTTTGAAATTTGCTTTACTTTATATTATACTATAATTCGAGCCGAATTTCAATTGTTTCCGGAAATTTTGCCAAAAAGCTTGTAGACTTGTCAATGATAGTTGACAAGTCTACAGTAAAGATGTTTGCCAGCTTTACTACCGCTTGACGTTTCTTTGCTTCTTGTGTTATAATATTCATAAGAAATTCCTCCCGAGTCGGTATTTGACGTTGTGGTAAACTTATTATACCATATCTCGGCCGGAATTTCTCTTTTTTATTGGTTCATATCATTTTAGCGCACATACATGTTTCAAGAAAAAGTTACATATAATATCTTGCTTTTTGTGATGAGTATATGATATACTATGCTAATATTAATATATTAAAGGAGTAAAATCCATGACAGATAATATATATAATGTTCCAGTTGTAAAAGAAATTGTCAGGTCAAAAACAATAACGGTTAAAGTACCAGGCTCTAAATCCATAACAAACAGAGCGCTGCTCATAGGTGCTGCCGCAAACGGCGTGAGCAGACTTAAAGGATGCCTGACAAGTGATGACGCATATCATTTTTTGGAATGTCTGAAAGCTCTGGGATTCAATATAAAAGAAACGCATGATAAAGCTCGCTTAAGCAATGTGGAAATAACAGGCTGCGGCGGAAATATACCTAATAAAAAAGCCGAAATATATGTTGGAAGCGCAGGAACGGCCGCAAGATTTTTAGTTGCAATGCTGGCATTTTCAGACGGCGAATATACGGTAAATTCATCAAATCAAATGAAAAAACGTCCTATGCAACCGCTTATTGATTCGCTAAGAAATGCAGGAGCAGAAGTTTCCTGTCTGGAAGAAGAAGGCCGCTTTCCGCTTAAAATATCAGGAGCAAAGACATATAGTAAGATACCCGATAGCTTTACGGTAAATATTGACAAAAGTTCTCAATTTCTCAGCGCTCTGCTCATTGCTGCCGGTACTCTTAATAAAAAATCAACCATTAACGTTACAGGTTCTCATGGTCTTAGCTACGTTGACCTTACTGCAGCTATGATGAAAGATTTCGGCGTTGCTGTTCAGAAAGAAAAGGCATATGGCAATACTGTATATATTTTATCAGGCAACGATTCATATAACGGTATAGATTACAATATTGAACCAGATATGTCTGCTGCTGCTTATTTCTTTGCACTTGCAGCTATATTGGGCATAAGTATAAGAGTTTGCGGAGTTAAATGTAACATGCTTCAGGGAGATACTGAGTTTATAACGCTCCTTGAAAAAATGGGATGTACCAAAACGTATGATGAAAGCGGAGATATAATACTTACAGGTGCGGAAAATGGAAAATTAAAAGGCGGATTTACTGCAGACATGTCCTCTTTTTCAGATCAGGCACTTACTCTTGCCGCAATAGCGCCGTTTGCAGACGCACCGATAACTATAACGGGAATAGGTCATATAAGACTCCAGGAATGTGACAGAATACACGCAATATCATATAATCTTGACAAACTCGGAATAAAAACCGTTGAGTGCGAAGACAGTGTTACCATATATCCGGGAAAACCTAAAAGCGGACTTATTGAAACTTTTGACGATCATAGAGTTGCTATGTCTTTTGCTCTAACAGGTCTTAAAGCTGATGGAATAATAATAAAAAATCCTCAGTGCTGCAAAAAGACATTTGCTGAATATTTTGACGTCTTAGAAACGGTCATATCTCAAATCAAAGCTTGAATATACAACATTGACTGCCCGCATAATCTGCAGGCAGCCTTTTTTATTTATCTGTTTTTGAAAAATAATTTCCCTG
The DNA here is from genome assembly GCA_964540685.1 of uncultured Ruminococcus sp. GTDB lineage: Bacteria > Bacillota > Clostridia > Oscillospirales > Ruminococcaceae > Ruminococcus_C. The sequence continues at coordinate 2,737 of CAZINV010000079.1, read as the reverse complement.
CAATACATGAAACCGCAAACACCGCAATATTGGCTGCGACAATTGTGGGTCCTACAGGAGCGCTTATAAGTATAGCTATAAGAATACCTGCTGCTGCGCATATAACTGATATTACCGATGACGATATTATTACAGCTCGAAAGCTTCCAAAAAGCCGCAACGCCGATAATGCAGGACATATTATGAGCGCTGATATTAGCAGAGAACCCACAAGATTCATTGCAAGTACAATTATAACCGCTGTTATCACGGCAATTATAAGATTATAAATATTTGCTTTGACACCTGTCGCACAAGCAAATGTTTCATCAAAGGTAACGGAAAAGATTTTATTGTAAAACAAAAGAAAGACTCCTATTACCAATATAGACATTATAATACATAGCCAAACATCAGCGGATGAAAGAGTAAGAATAGATGTACCGCCAAAAAGTGTACTGCATACATCTCCTGATACATTTGATGAAGATGAAAACATACTCAAAAGCAGATAGCCTATTGCCAGAGAACCTACGGAAAACAGCGCAATAGCGGCATCTCCCTTTATTTTAGTATTTTGACCTGTCATAAGCAGCAGCACAGCGCTTATTACAGTAACAGGAAGTACTATTACCATTTCATTGGATATGCTCAGTACGCCTGCAATAGCTACTCCTCCAAACGCAACATGAGAAAGACCGTCGCCTATAAATGAAAATCGCTTCAGTACAAGCGTTACTCCAAGAAGAGATGAACAGAGTGCAATTGCCACTCCAACCAAAAGCGCGTACCTTACAAACGGATAAGAAAAATAAAACGTCAGAGTTTCAAGGATTTCACTCAAAGTTCTCACCTCCTGGCGGGAAAATAAATGACTTGTATACTTTGCTCTTCAGATAATCATCCTTTTTACCAAAGAACATTTGCTCTTCGCCCAAGTGTAGAATATGGCTTCCATATTTAACAGCCGCGCTTATGTCATGAGAAACCATTATTATGGTTATGCCGTCTTCACGATTTATTCTGGCAAGAATCTCATACATTTCAGCAGTAGCTTTTGGGTCAAGACCTGTTATCGGCTCGTCAAGCAGCAGCATTTTCTGAGTAGAACAAAGCGCTCTTGCTAAAAGTACCCGCTGCCCTTGACCTCCGGAAAGATTTTTGTAGCATTTCCTCTTAAGACCGTATATGCCAAGCTTTTTCATATTAGTATTGGCAAGCGCCTTTTCTTCCCTATTATAAAACGGACGGATACCGCATCTGTTCAGGCAGCCGGAAAGTACTATTTCCATAACAGAAGCCGGAAAATCTCTCTGAACAACAGTCTGCTGCGGAAGATAGCCTATCTCTTTTTGCGAAAGTCCGTCTCCTAATGTCACTTTGCCGGAAATCGGGCTTTTGAGCTGCAAAATCGTCTTTATAAGAGTACTTTTACCGCTGCCGTTTTCTCCTACTATGCAAAGATAATCTCCATGTTCTACAGAAAAGCTTATATCTTTTGCAATAACATTACCTTCATAGCCAATGCTTAAATTTTCGCAGGTAAGCTGCACTCTCATATCAATTCAACGCCTCCGTAAGTACATCAAGATTTTGCTCCATTACAGATAAATATGTCTTTCCTTCCTCCATTTCATTACGGCTCACTGTCTGCATTGAATCCAGCGTAAGGATACGTCTTTCCAATCCGTCTTTTGTATTTGAAATAATAGCGTCGGAAATATTGCAGTCGGAACCTTCAATTGTCAAAATGACAGGTACGCTTTCTTCTTCAGCTTTTTCAGCGAGACCTACTATAGTGTCGAAGCTTGCGTTTATTTCGGAAGAGCAGCCCGGAAACGCCGCATAATAGTCAATTCCGTAATCTTCCATCATATAAATAAATGGAAATCTGTCTCCGAAGATAACTGTGTTTCTCTTATTATGACTTAATTTATCTTCAAATTCTTTATCAAGAGCGCTAATCTGACCTATATATTCCTCGGCGTTTTTTCTATAGATATCAGAATTTTCACTGTCAGCCTCAGATAGCGCGTCCGCTATTGCATTGCAAAACTTCTCGGCATTTTTTAGCGATAGCCATACATGTTCATCAAAAATCTGATGTTCTTCTTCGCTTTCATGCTCATGTCCTTCTAATGCTTCAGGCTCTTCTAAAAGCTCTCCGCTCAAAATATCAGCCAGTTTTATTACCTTCATATCAGGGTTTACAGAATTTTTCAGAGCGTCTTCAACCCATTTATCGGATTCGCCGCCTACATAAATAAGTATATCACATTCTGATATAGTTACGATATCTCCGGTACTTGGCTGGTAGCTGTGAAAATCTGTTCCATTATCCGCAAGAAGCGTGATGGATTTATCCGGAAGCTCTCCTATAATCTCTTTTGTCCATTCATATTCGGGGAAGATAGTACATACAATCTCTATCTTATCATTGTATTTATGCCTATCTGCCGATGTACAGCCTGCAAGGACAGACATAAGCAATACCGGCACAATCAATTGTTTGCGCATATATACCTCCATGCAAATTGAAAATGATTCTCATATTATTATACACATATCACTGTGGCTTGTCAAGCTCCAGACAATGTAGAAAGCAAAATGCGCCTTGAATCGTGAACTTAGGCGGCTTAGAGGTCGAGACCGGACACGTCAATCTCTCCATTCATCAGCTTAGGGAGCAAAGTGTCACGGAGAGCAGCAAGTCGTTGATTTTCAATAGTTCTGTTGAGAATATCACTATAAATAGGCT
>CAZINV010000078.1:0-4933 GCA_964540685.1 uncultured Ruminococcus sp. | reverse complement strand
TCACCGCTGCCATAAGCGCTGTTGTGAGAGCGAATATTCCCTTTCTGTTATTGCATATAAGCTCTTCCATTGCTATCAGCATAAGGGGAAAAAGGGCTGTAACGTCCTGAAAATGGTTGAAGAATATATTGAAAATCTGAAATCCCGAAAACGCGTACAAAAGTCCGCCGATAATTGCAGCTTCACGGCTTTTTACAAATCGTTTTATATACGCATAGGCAGTAAGCGCCGCGATTCCGTGCTTGACTGCAAGCATAAACGGCATTGCATGAATGATCCATGATGACGGCAATAGGGCAATTATCCAAAAAAACGGACTTCCCAACAGATAAAAAGCATATGAACCGATGAAATTTGCGCCCAAATCAGTTGTCCAGCTCCAGCCGAAGCTGCCGCTTTTTACAGCTTCCGACGCAAGGTGATAAAACGGCATTTGCTGCGCGTTGTAGTCGCCATAATAGATAAAATATCCTTTTTCAGCGATAATAATAGGCAGCAGTACAATAATCAAGGATAAAAAGCCCAGAATAAAGGCAGTGAATCCGCCTGTTTTATAAAAAGGTAAAGTTTCGGTATTACGAATAGATCTTTTCATATAGAAACCTCTCTGGCACTAAAGGCAACTTTCGCTTCTGCTCTGCATATAATGAAAGCAGAAATCAGGATATGGATACATTGTTTGTAACAATGCCGGCATTTGTAATGTCAATAAAGCCATATGAAGCAGGTTTGCCGTCTCTCGGCTGAGAAGCACTGCCCGGATTCATAATATGGATGCCGTTCTCATATGTGCAAAGACGCGCATGAGTGTGGCCAAACAGTGCTATATCGCAGCTGTTTTCTTTTGCAGCTGAAACAATAGCTTCTGTGTCATATTTTACTCCGTATCTGTGGCCGTGAGCAGCAAAAATTCTGTGACCCGGAGCAATATCAATAATTTTTAAGATAGGCGCATTGCTGCCGTAGTCGCAATTGCCTTTGACAAAATAAAAACGCTGGGCAATCTCAGGAAAATCCCTGATAAGTTTTATACATTCGTCTACGCAGTCTCCTAAATGAATAAATGCGTCAGCCTTGAAATTATTCATAACTATTTTGTAAAGGCGGTCATAAGCCCCATGTGTGTCTGAAATAACAATAATACGCATATAAATTACCTCAATTCTTAGTACGGCATATATGCCGCTTATTACATTATAACATATAAATCTTTTCATGACAACTTATTTTTTTACAGAAAGAGCGGAAAGGAGATCTTATGGAAAGAACACCTATGAACAACGATCAGATTCAGGGACTTTTAAAGACTGTAAGCGGGAAACTGGGGGTTCAGCCTGATGAATTAAAGAAGGCTCTCCAGAACGGAAAGCTTGACGGAGCGGTTAAAAACATGGAGGCAAGTGAAAAGCAGAAGCTTGAGTCAATTATTGGGAATAAGGAAAAGCTTGAAAAGCTTATGCAAAGTCCTCAGGCAAAATCGCTTTACGAAAAACTTACAGGTAAAAGTCCGCAGTAAGGAGCAGCTGTCATGGATGATTTGTTTGGCAAGATGCAGTCTGTGCTGTCAGATCCGGAAAGTATGCAGCAGCTTAAGGAACTGGCGGCTTTAATAGAGGACAATGAGTCGGCGGATGATAGCAAGCGGACTGTAAGGCAGGAAAATTCATCCAATGATTCAGCTTCTGATAATTTAGGCTTTGATATAGGGAAGCTTATGGAACTGTCATCGCTGATGAACAGTACAAAAAATGATGAGGACGCAGCGCTTCTTCTTGCGCTGAAGCCTCATCTAAAAGAAGAAAGACAGCAAAAGGTCGATAAAGCGGTAAAGATGCTGAAAATGCTGAGCATTTGGAAAACATTAAAAGACACCGGAATTTTAAAGGATTTTTTGTAAAAGGCGGGCATATATTATGGAAAAAGGTTCAGACGGCAGAAGCGGTAATACCAGAAGCGAACAGACCAGGCAGAAGATACCGTATAAGAAAAATTACGGAGAAGACTCTGTTCATGAAACAGAAAAAAAGAATGATTCTGAAAGCGGAGGAGACAAAAGAGCGAAAAAAGAAAATAATCAAATGCCATTTGGTATTAATCTGGATATTTTAAGCCATATTGACAGCGATAAAATTCTCATAATGGCTTTGCTTGCCATAATATATAAAGATGGAGGCAATAAAAAGCTTATGATGGCGTTAGCATATTTACTCATGTAAACGGAGGAATCATAGTGGAAAAATTCAGCTTTTATGCCCTATGGGCTGCACTTGGAGCTTTTATGCTTATTTATTATTTAAGGCGCACCCATACTGTGCGCGCTGTGCTTTGGGGGACTCTTACGGGTATTACCGGACTTATTATGCTTCATTATTTTGGCGGAATTATCAGCTTTTCACCGGAAATTAATTTATTTAATATAGTGCAGGCAGGCATACTCGGCATTCCCGGGGCGGTACTTATGGTAATAATGCATTTTGTTTTATAGGACAAGTAAACAATATACGAGCCTGCGATATTTCACAGGCTCGTACCGTAATTATTGCTTTAAATCGCGGAGCTAGATAATAATAGCAGCATAAGTTAGAACAGCAGTCAGAACAAATTCAGCTAAAGCAGCAATCAGAACAAAACCAACGCTTGTACCTCCTGCCATTCGTATGCGTGAGCTTACATCTACAAGGCTGCTTTGATTTTTGCGTATATTGCTGATTTTCTTTATGCAGTGTCTGTAGTAGATATAATTTCCGAACAGGAAAAGAACAGCTCTTACCACAAGGGAAATATAGCTGAAAACAAGATCCATTCTATAAAGCAGAGTTTGGTTATCGCTTATAATGCTGGAGAACGATAGTATTCTGTTTCTGATAATTTCCGCACTTTCAGCGCCGATTATTTCCAGCTGGGGCTGAATACTTGCCAGAATAGCATCTGTCTGGTCAGCCAGGGACATAAGGGAAGAAGGTATACTGAGGAGAAACGTCAGCAGGATTATGAGCAGCGAACCGAGCCACATTTTCCTGTAAGCGAACCAGAACTGGGGAAATATTACGCAGATAAAATTAGGGGCAAGCTTCTTTTTGCTTTCAAAGAAAAGCCGGAATTTTGTAATATAATAGTATACGTTTTTCCCGACAAAATCCTTTACTTCGCCAAGTGTGATTCCGCCCATGTCTTCGTTTGGGTTATCATTGCGGAATCCGCCAAGAATATCCGTAATGTTTTGCTGCCATTCGGAATTGCTCTCTTTTATATTGTTCATGCTTTTTCCGCAGTGAATGCAGAATGAGCTGTTTTTAGGATTCAGTTTGCCGCAATTAGGGCAGGGTATCCTGCCGGCATCGCTTTCTTCATTTGTATTATGCGGGCTTTTCCATGCTTCGCCGCTTTCATGAAGCTTTGTATTTATGCAGCGGCCGTGTTCGTTCCAGCAGTCACGATGATAGGGTGTGCCGCATTCCGGGCATACTACAATATCATCGTCAGGTTCGAATTCATTTTTGCAGGCTATGCAGGTACAGTTTCTATAGTCAGCCATTTTTCACGTTCCTTTCTGACAGCGCATTTGCTGTACAATCTTTGTATGCTATTGCTTTGAGATATATTATACCACATAATTTTACGTTTTTCAACTGATAATTAAAACTTTGCAAGTGAATAATTGTAGTTAATAGTTAATGTTAATTACTTATTTAAAGCGCCTCGCACATCCGTACGCTTATGCGTGCTGATTGCGGATCGGCAAATAGCAAACGCCAAAGCCATATTTTATGAAAAAATAAATGAACCTGCGCTCTTTCAAATGCCGAATTGTCTGATACAGACCTAAGTTGTCAGAGAAAAAAAGAAAAGATGCACAAAAATAAAAAAAACATTTGCACACAGGTAAAATTTGTAGTATAATAATAAGGTGGCAAATTTAATTATTGAAAGGAAAAGCTTCATGGTATTATTAGATGAACTGCGTGTGGCAATGTGTGACCACCGTGAGGATATGAAAGAATTGTATGATGTTCTTGGTCTTGATAAAGTAAAGACCCGGTATGAAGAATTACAGGCGCAGATTGCGGAAGACGGATTCTGGGGAGATCTTGAAAATTCTCATAAAGTCTTGCAAAAGGCAAAGGCTCTTGAAAATAAAATCACTCAGTATGATCAGCTTAATAACAGTCTGGAAGATCTCATTGCGCTTATTGAGCTTTCAATTGAAGAAGGAGAAACAGAAAGCGATGAGGACATCAACGCTGACGTTGAAGTATTTGAAAAGACTCTTGAAGATATGAGACTTTCATCTTTGCTTACAGGCGAATACGACAATTCCAATGCGATTCTGACATTTCATGCAGGCGCAGGGGGCACTGAGGCTCAGGACTGGGCGGAAATGCTTTACCGTATGTATCATCGCTGGGCAGAAAGGCATAATTTCCAAGTCACTACTCTTGACTATCTGGACGGTGACGAGGCAGGGCTTAAAAGCGCGTCTATTCTTATTGAAGGGGAAAATGCTTACGGCTTTTTGAAATCGGAATCAGGTGTACACCGGCTTGTGCGAATATCCCCCTTTGATTCATCAGGCAGACGGCATACATCATTTTCTGCATTGGAAGTAATGCCGGAAATTGACGACAATATTGAGATTGATATAAGACCGGAAGATGTCAAGATGGACGTTTTTCGTGCCAGCGGCGCGGGCGGTCAGCATATCAACAAAACAAGCTCGGCAGTACGCCTTACTCATATTCCTACAGGTATTGTTGTATCATGCCAAACCCAGAGAAGTCAATTTCAGAATAAGGACTATGCTATGAAGATGCTGCGTGCTAAACTGGTTGAGATAAAGGAAAGAGAGCATCTTGACAAGATCGCGGACATCAAGGGGGCTCATAAAGAAATTGCATGGGGTGCGCAGATACGCTCATATGTATTTATGCCGTAT
>CAZINV010000077.1:0-5015 GCA_964540685.1 uncultured Ruminococcus sp. | reverse complement strand
TGCACAGCCGCCATTGTCTGATGACCGCCGCCGCCCAGTTCCTCCATTATAAGCTGCACATTTACCTTTCCAAGAGAACGTGCGGATATGCTGACTCCTCCTCCTTCAGAATAGAGTACAAAAGACGCTTCAACTCCCTGTATGCTCAGAAGTTCATCTGCTGACTGAGCCGCAAGCAGCCTTACAGATTTGTTCTGCATTTTCACTACAGAAATAGCGTTGTTTCTGAAAATCTCAGCGTGCGCAACTATCTGAGAACGCATCTGATACATTGAAATAGTATCGGAGAAAAACGATTTTACCTGAATAGTATCCGCCCCAATACGTCTCAGATATGCTGCCGCTTCAAAGGTACGCACTCCTGTGCGCATAACAAAATTCTTTGTATCAAGGGTAATCCCCGCAAGAAGAGCGTCCGCATATTCAGCAGAAATATCCTTTTCAAGACGAAAATACTGTATAAGCTCCGTCACCATTTCTGACGCTGATGAAGCATATGGTTCATGATGAAAAAGAGCCGCGTCTTCAATGTAATTTATATTTTTGCGGTGGTGGTCTATTACCGCCACATTAGGTATTTTACGATAAAGCTCAAAGCTTTCCAATATATCTTTGTTGTGAGTATCCACAACAATAAGCAATGATTTTTCATTTGCAGCTGCAACAGCCTCTTCCGGTTCCATAAATTCCGGAGGATCTTTACAAAGCTTCATTTTTTCAATAAGATCCCCGGCAAGACAGCTCTGATACCTTACAACAACTGTAGCGTGCTTACCCATAAGCTTTATTGCTCCTGCCATACCGCAAGCCGAACCGATAGCGTCAAGGTCGGCAAAGCGATGTCCCATAATATACACATGTTCAGCATTTTCTATCATATCCTGCATTGCAAGAGCCATTGAACGTATCATAGCTTTTGAACGTTTCTCAACGCCTTTTGATGTTCCGCCATAAAAGTTAAAGCCATTTTCCATCTTAACAGCAGCTTGATCCCCGCCTCGTCCCAAAGCCATATCAAGCGACTGCCGTGCTATTTTTTCGCTCTCTTCAAGAGATGCGCCTCCTATACCTACACCTATAGAAAATGTAACCCTGATTCTTCCGGCAACACATATCTTTCTCGCCTCATCTAAAATAGGAAAGCGTTTGTTCATGGCATCATAAATATATCTTGTTTCCATAACGGCAAAAAACTGGTCGTTGTCTATTTTTCGTACAACACCCTTTGTGCCTGCCATGAAATTTTCAAGCAAAAGTTCAAGCTCTGCGGAAACCTGTGCTTTTTCGCTTTCTTTTGCATACTGCATCACATCGTCGTAACCGTCGATCACTATTATCATTACGCACGGTCTTGATTCTCTTAATTCATTCTGAAGCTTTACCTGATCGGTTATCTCTACAAATTGCACAGAATAAATATTTGCGTTCTGAATACAGATAGTTTCACTGTGTACGCGGTATTTTCTGCCCTTATGTTCAAGCATCATATCATGCCCGTTCATCAGCGTATTTACGTTCATGCAGAGCAGTTCCTGAAAGGTTGTCTTTTTTCTCCTTCCCTGCATAAACTGACATTGAAATTTATCATTATACCAAAATATCTGACCGTCCTCTTTTGTCAAAACTACAGGTACAGAAAGATTCCTCAAGGACACACTGACAAGTTCCTGAAGCGCTTCATTCATAATTTGTCCTGTAGCTACTTTTTTCTGTACGAAAGAGCCCATGCATAAAAGAATAATGCTCAAAATAGCAGCGGGCAGAAACATAATCGCAAGGCTGCCGAAGCCTTTTATAACTGAATAAACAATAATAGGTACTATTGTGCAGATAAGCATGGAAACTGATATGATAAAAAACAGCACAGCCTTATTTTTTTTCATTGTTTTTTCTCCGGCTCCTCCCTATGAAATATACGGAAAGCTTACCGTCCTCACACCTCCATAATGATCGGAAGAATCATAGGACTTCTCTTGGTTTTACCATAAATATATTCAGACAAAACGTCACGGAACTTAGTTTTAAGCGTGCCCCACTCTCTCAAATCCTGACCTGTACATTTGTCAAGGGTATGCAGAAGGACTTGTTTTGCTTCTTCCATAAGCGTCTCCGATTCACGTACATATACGAAACCTCTTGATATAATATCAGGTCCCGAAACGACAGTATTCGTAGCTTTTTCAATTCCTATTACAACTATAATCAAACCGTCCTGTGCAAGATGGCGTCTATCTCGGAGAACTATTGAACCGACATCTCCTACTCCCAGACCATCCACCATTACACGTCCGGAAGGCACCTGAGATACTACTCGTATGGACTGATCATCAAGTTCAATGACATTTCCTATTTCGGCGATAACAATTCTTTCTTCCGGAATACCCATAGAAACAGCAATCTGCGCATGCTTTGCAAGGTGCTTATATTCGCCGTGTACAGGAATAAAGTATCTAGGTCTTGTCAAAGCCTCAATAAGCTTCAGCTCATCCTGACAGGCATGACCGGAAACGTGCACTTCATACATGGCCTCGTATATTACCTCTGCTCCGGAATGCATAAGTTCATTTACAACACGTGTAACATATTTCTCATTTCCGGGAATAGGCGTTGCGGAAATTATTATAAAATCATTGGGTGTAATGGTAACTTTTTTATGCCCGTTCATTGCCATACGGGTAAGCGCGCTCATAGGTTCTCCCTGACTGCCGGTTGTAATAAGAACCACACGTTCATCGGGATATCTGTTCATGTCTTCAATGTCAATAATTGTTCCATCTGAAACTTTCAGATAGCCAAGCTCCAGAGCCGTAGCCATAACATGAACCATACTCCGTCCAAATACAGCCACTTTCCTGTTATAGCGGACTGCATTGTCAATTATCTGCTGTATGCGGTGAATATTAGATGAAAATGTTGCTATGATTATACGTTTTGAGCCGGCTCTTTCAAAGAGCTTTTCAAATGAACCGCCTACAGTTCTCTCAGATCTTGTAAATCCAACCCGTTCAGCATTTGTGGAATCCGCCATTAGCGCAAGAACTCCTCTGCTTCCCAGCTCGCCAAATCTTGCCAAATCAATAACTTCTCCGTCAACAGGAGAAAAGTCTACTTTAAAATCTCCCGTATGAACTATAATTCCGGCAGGCGTATGAATAGCCATACCCACCGCATCTGGAATAGAATGGTTCACCTTAATGAATTCAACTGCCATACATCCTAAATGAACTGTTTTGCGGGGCTGAACCTCAAAAAGCTTCGCTGAGTTTAACAGACCGTGCTCTTCAAGCTTGCCCTTTACAAGCGCAAGAGTAAGTCTTGTGCCGTATATAGGAACGTTTATTTTTTTTAAAAGATATGCAAGACCTCCTATATGATCTTCATGACCATGAGTAAGCACAATGCCTCTGACTTTTTCCTTGTTTTCAACAACATATGTGAAATCCGGAATAACAATATCAACGCCCGGCATATCCATATCCGGAAACGCAAGCCCGCAGTCAAGAATAAACATATCGTTGCAGCATTCAAAAACTGTCATATTCTTACCGATTTCGTTTAATCCGCCAAGCGGAATTATGCGTACAGGATTCTTTTTGCTTTCCTTTTTTCCGCTGTTTCCCTTTGCTGCTCTTGCAGCTGACTTTGCTTCAAGCGCGTTTGACTTCGGAGTATTGCTCCTATAGCTTCTGCGATACTGCGCTCTGTTCACATTATGTGCAGCTTTTGCACTACGACTGTCTTTTCCTTCTGTTAATGCCAAAAAAATAACCTCTCTTTCCGTGCCGCGCACGGCAGGAGACAACAGACAACCTATACAGCTCCAAACCTGTTGCCCGCACATATGTCTTCATTCCGTTCCCGACATTGCACAGATACAGGCTTATTTCCTTTCAAGCTGCATTAAACTCTGTAAAATAAAATATCAAACGGTATACCGTTTAAGGGCAATTCTCACAAACATCTGCCCTATCTTTCTTTTACCTTTTCCTGCCATACAGGCATTCATCATACTTGCTTCTAAAAATTGATAAACTGCCGCTGCTGCTCTGCACACGGCTAAAAATCTTTTTCACCATTTATCAAAAACGTACAATCATATGTACTTATAATTATACAAAAAAGCAAAAATGATGTCAAGCACTCTTTATGAATTTTATGTTCCTTTTATCATTATATACATATATTCAGTCATTTTCCACACTCTTTATAGTGCGGAATTGTAACATATCCCGATAAAAGCAGAAGTGCCAGAAGGTTTGGAACAGCCATAAGACCATTGGCTATATCGGACAGCGCCCATATATCTGATAACGTTCCTGTGCATCCCAGACCGCCGCATATACAGAATACAGCACGATAAATCATAACTGCGCTTTTCTTCCCGCATAAACTTCGCAGAGCTGTCTCTCCGCAGCAGCACCATCCAAGCATAGTACAAATTGCAAACAGCGCTATCATTATTGACGATGCCGTACTTCCCGATTCTCCCAAAACACAGCTGAAAGCGTCTGCTATAGGTGCCGCTCCCATTTCTATCGAAACCCCTGATGTGAGAACCATAAGCGCTGTAAGAGTACAGCATACTATTGTATCAAGAAAAACCTCAAAAATACTCCACATTCCCTGTAAATAAGGATCGCTGTCTCCGACGTTGCTATGAATAAGCGCGCTGCTTCCAAGACCTGCTTCGTTAGAAAAAACGCCGTGTCTCAGGCCGACAGAAACTGCGTTTCCAAAAGCGCCTGCGCCTATCTGCCTTACGCCAAATGCACCCGTAAATATCTCGCCGAAAGCCTTTGGTATATTTCTGAAATTCACTATAATTACAGCAGCTGCAATCAGCATATAGCTTACCGCCGCAAAAGGAAGTATAAACTGCGCCGCATTGCCTATACTTTTTATACCTCCTATAACTATTAAAAGCAAAAATAAAGAAATCACTATCCCTATAATCAAAGGAGATATGTCAAATGAATCTGAGATTGCCTGTGACGCCGCACTGCTCTGTGTCATGT
>CAZINV010000076.1:0-5036 GCA_964540685.1 uncultured Ruminococcus sp. | reverse complement strand
GGTTGTATTCAGGCATTCTTGCGGCATTAGGCGTGATAGTTGCACATTTTACAGCTACTCCGTACTTTTTAGTAGCCTCCGCGCTGTCAATAGTAACCTGATCCTTAGTTTCCTCACGGTAAGGAAGTCCCAGATCATAGTATTCTGTTTTAAGGTCAACATATGGTGTCAGCAGAATATCCTTTATCCACTGCCATAGAACTCTTGTCATCTCGTCGCCGTCCATTTCGACCAGCGGCGTTTTCATCTGAATTTTAGCCATTGTTTTTCCTCCTTGAATTTTAATTAAATATGTGTACATTTCAGCAGCATACGCCATACATAAGAATACGCCATTTAATTATACCCAGTACGAGCAGATGCGCCGGATAAAAAATGTAAAAGAACCACTTGTGGAAAGCTTTTTTGCTGCCGCCTTTGCCGCTATAGCAATACTGAATCATAAAAGGCACCATGAAAATACCGAAAGTCCAAAGACTGTTTATCCATCCGCATCTGCATATATAAAGTATACAGAACGAAATGCCTATACAGAAAAAGGCTGTCCATTTTGAACGCGTATTCTTTCGGTATATAAATAAGAACAGACACCATAAAACATCAAAAACCGCCCAGTCGCCAAAAATGGACAATATGCACAATCCTATTATTCCAAGTATCTTCACAGGCTTCGGGACTTTGCCCTTATCCCAGAGCCATATAGCCATAAGTCCAAGCAAAAGTGTATACAGCACACCGAACTCCGGTGTGAAGTGCCATGAATTTATTATCTGGTGATCTGCGCCTGCTGTAGCCGATACCATATAAATCGGCAAATGCCCATACTCAAAGTATACAAACGGTACCCATGACAGCAGTGCAAATATTCCCAGACGAATTGCGTACTTTTTTACGTTTCTGGTGTAATAGTAGCCTTCAGCTATAAAGTATGCCATTGTAGGGCCTGTAAGCCGCCCAATGAAGTGCATCACCTGACCAAGTACAGATTCTGTCGGTACAAATGCCCATGCTATGTGATCAATGAGCATAGCTGCAATAACCAGATATTTCAGCTGATTGCGATTCAGAGAAAGTTTACCTTCTGTCATAATAAAATTCTGTTACTTCAGCTTTTCTCTTGTATAATCAAGCAGACCGCCTGCAAGGATAATATCCTTAGCTCTTCCTGTAAGTTCGCAGAGAACCGGAATGTCTATGTTAGCTGTCTTATTTGTAAGTGTAAGAGCGGTTTCGCCGCTGCTGATTTTTTCACGAACATCAAGAAGCTCCAGTGTGTCGCCTTCATTTATCTTATCATAATCTGCTTCATTTACAAATGTAAGCGGCAGAATACCTGCATTTACAAGGTTTGCACGGTGGATTCTTGCAAAGCTCTTAACGAGAACTGCCTTAACGCCAAGATACAGCGGTGCAAGTGCAGCGTGTTCTCTTGAAGAACCCTGACCGTAGTTAGAGCCGCCTACTATGATGCTCTTGCCCATTTCCTTAGCTCTTGACGGGAAATTCTCGTCGCAGACAGTGAAGCAGTGCTGAGAAATAGCAGGAATATTTGAACGCAGCGGAAGGATTTTAGCGCCTGCGGGCATAATGTGGTCAGTGGTGATGTTGTCGCCGACCTTCAATGAGCAGCCTGCCGCAATAGTATCTTCAAGGGGAGCAGTTTCAGGGAAAGGCTTGATGTTTGGACCGCGAAGGATCTCAACCTTGTCCATTTCCTCCTCAGATGCCGGAAGAACTATCATGTTGTCATTTACCTTGAACTTCTCAGGAAGTACAAATTCAGGCATTTCACCCAGTTCTCTCGGGTCGCTGAGATAGCCTGTAATAGCAGAATATGCAGCCAGCTCAGGAGATACAAGATATATCTGACCGTCTTTTGTTCCGGAACGTCCAAGGAAGTTTCTATTAAACGTTCTCAGGGAAATACCGCCTGAATTCGGTGCTTGTCCCATACCGATGCATGGACCGCAGGCGCTTTCAAGGATTCTTGCGCCGGCGTCTATCATAATGCTCAGAAGTCCCATATCCGCCATCATACCCAGAACCTGCTTTGATCCCGGAGCAATAGCCAGAGAGACATCAGGGTTTACAGTCTTGCCTTTTAATATATGCGCAACCTTCATCATATCAAGGAGAGATGAGTTTGTACATGAACCTATACAAACCTGATCGACTTTCAGCTTTCCGATTTCTTCTACGGATTTTACATTATCAGGAGAATGCGGACAGGCAGCCAGCGGAACCAGCTTGCTAAGGTCAATTTCAACCGTCTCATCATAAACAGCATCAGGATCAGCAGCCTGAGGAGTCCATACATCGCCTCTGCCCTGAGCTTCAAGGAACTGCTTTGTAACATCATCAGAAGGGAAGATGGAAGTAGTTGCGCCAAGCTCTGCACCCATATTTGTAATAGTTGCTCTTTCAGGGACAGAAAGACTCTTTACACCTTCGCCGCAGTACTCGATAACCTTGCCAACGCCGCCTTTAACGGAGAGTCTTCTCAGAACTTCAAGGATAACATCCTTAGCGGATACCCATGGCGAAAGCTTTCCTGTAAGCTCGACCTTTACAACTTTTGGGCAGGTGATGTAATATGTGCCGCCGCCCATAGCAACGGCAACGTCCAGTCCGCCTGCGCCCATTGCGATCATACCGATACCGCCGCCTGTAGGAGTATGGCTGTCAGAGCCAATTAGAGTCTTGCCCGGAACACCGAAACGCTCAAGGTGTACCTGATGGCAGATACCGTTTCCGGGACGTGAGAAGTATATGCCGTGCTTTTTGCAGGCGCTTCCGATAAATCTGTGGTCGTCAGCATTTTCAAAGCCGCTCTGGAGGGTATTGTGGTCAATATAAGCCACACTTCGTTCTGTCTTTACGCGAGGAACGCCCATTGCCTCGAATTCAAGATATGCCATTGTACCGGTTGCGTCCTGTGTCAGCGTCTGGTCAATTCGGATACCGATTTCCTCGCCTTTAACCATTTCGCCTTCAACAAGATGCGCACTCAGGATTTTTTCTGTCAGGGTAAGACCCATGTCCGTCATTCCTTTCATGTTTAACTTTTGAAGCACTTAACACATAGGTTATGTGTGTCCATGCTATTGAAATATATACGGAATACATCCGAATATATATTCTATTGTACCAATATTGAAACGGTTTGTCAAGAAATTAACAAAGATTCGCCCCTAAAAATAAAAAAACACAGGTCTGGTGCCGGAAAGGTTATTTATGAACGAAAAAAGCCGCGTAAAACTTACATTGCTTTATAAGCTAAGCGAGGAAATATCCTCAGAGGAAAAAGACGGAAAAACATACACGTGCCGGAAAATTAAAAGAAAAGATATTGACATGTTCTGCGAAATTAAGAAAAAGCGTTCCGCAATAGCTCTTATTTTGGCGAAAACAGATATAAATTCGTACGGTGATTGATTTTTCAGAAAAAATGTGATATAATTGAAATGCCCTGAAGTTTGGGGCTATAAGCTCTCCATGAAGAAATATATAAATGGGAGGTATTTATGAATATTCAAAATATGGATATGCAGACAACACTATGGTATAAAAAGCCGGCGGAAGATTTCAATCAGGCTCTTCCTGTCGGAAACGGAAGAATAGGCGGTATGGTTTACGGCAAAGCCGCTTCTGAACGCATAAGTCTCAATGAAGATTCTATTTGGTCAGGAGGAAAGCGCGAGCGCAATAATCCTGACGCTCTTGAAGGTTTTAAGGAGATACGCAGTCTTTTAGCTGAAGAGAGAATTCCTGAAGCTGAGAAGATAGCTTTTGAAAAAATGCAGGGCGTTACGCCTAACAGCAGACATTATATGCCGCTGGGCAATCTCTATCTTGAAATGGATTTGGATGGGAAGGTGCGCGAATACACAAGAATGCTCGATTTGAAAACAGCTGTAGCGTCAGTAAGCTTTACAGCAAATGAGATAGCGTATGAACGGGAGGTTTTTGTATCTGCTCCTGATAATGTTATGGTAGTGCATATAAAGTCAGGAGAGCCTGGAATGCTGAATATAAAAGCATGCATTGACGGAAGAGACGATTACTATGACAACTGCCGCCCGTGCAGAAAGGATGCCATTATGTACAGCGGCGGTACAGGCAGTAAAGACGGCATCTTTTTTGCGGCAGTGCTTGGAGCGTCTTCTATAGGAGGAAGAGTCTTCACACTTGGCGGCAGGCTTATCGCGGAAAATGCAGATGAAGTTACATTTATCCTTTCAGTCGGAACGAGCTTTTATCACGGCGAAAGCTATATAGATTCCGCTCTTCTTGACGCTGAATTTGCTATGGAATCTTCTTATGACGAGCTTTTGTACCGCCATATAAACGATTACAGCGAATATTTTAACAGAGTGCACATTGAACTTGAAGACAACAGCGATGGAGGAAGCGCACTTCCGACAGACGAAAGACTCAATCGTTTAAATGGCGATGAAGGCGATTATAAGGAGTGCAAGCTGGCTATTATGGATGCCGGGCTTATGGCGCTTTATTTTAACTACGGACGTTACCTTATGATTTCAGCAAGCCGTCCCGGTTCTCAGGCAATGAATCTGCAGGGCATATGGAATGAGGATATGATTCCTGCATGGGGCAGCCGATACACAATAAATGTAAATACTCAGATGAACTACTGGCCTGCAGAGGTATGCAATCTTTCTGAGTGCCATATGCCGCTTTTCGATCTTATTGAAAGAATGCGCGAGCCGGGACGTAAGACCGCAAGAGAAATGTATGGATGCAGCGGCTTTGTGTGTCATCACAATACTGATATATGGGGTGATACTGCTCCTCAGGATCTTTGGATGCCTGCGACTATATGGCCTATGGGCGCGGCATGGCTGTGCCTGCACATATATGAGCATTATCTTTTTACGGGAGACAAGGAATTTCTGTCTGAAAAATATGATACCATGAGAGAAGCGGCACTTTTTTTTACGGAGTATCTCATGGAAAACAGTTCAGGGCAGCTTGTCACGGGACCGTCTGTTTCGCCTGAAAATACATATCGTACA
>CAZINV010000075.1:523-5200 GCA_964540685.1 uncultured Ruminococcus sp. | reverse complement strand
AAAGCCTTGATTCTATTAAGTTTTAGCGATATTCGACCTGCCGATTTCTTACTGTTTTCATCATTTTTGTTTGTAAACTTTTTGTGAAGTCTTGTTCCCTTTGGACTTTACAAGTATCACCTATTACTTTGACGAAAATGGCGCTATGCTCACCGGTTGGCAGACCATAAACGACATCACCTATTACTTTGACGAAAACGGCGCTATGCTCACTGGTTGGCAAACCATAAACGATATCACTTATTACTTTGACGAAAACGGCGCTATGCTCACCGGTTGGCAAACCGTCCAAAATTATAAATACTTCTTCAATGATGACGGCTCTATGGCAGTTTCTACTACACTGGACGGATTCGTTATAGGCGATGACGGCATAGCAATTACATCTCTGAAAAGCCGGGTAAACGCTATTACAGCTTCAGCAAATACGCCTAATACCATTTACAGCTATGTAACAAGCAATTACAGGTATAAATACATTGAAGCTACAAAAACCTTTGACCAGATTACAGAAAAAGGATGGGACAAATACGTAGAATACCTTATGAACAACAAGGTTGGAGTATGCTATTATTTAGCTGCCTGCATGGATTATTTCATGCAAAACGCAGGCTATACGACTAGAATGGTTCACGCTGTCCACAGCTCAGGAGATCACTATTGGTGTCAGGTATATATTGACGGCGCATGGCTTAATTATGACCCCACTTATTCTAATCGGGGTAATATCGGGTGGAATACAATTATAAACTTAGGGAATTATACAGTTCTTGGTTATGTATATGTAACATACGACCCTTACACAGGGGAATATATCGGTGCGGAACAAAGACAAAATTAAACGGGAGAGGATAAAAATGAAAAAGGCAGCTTTACTTTTAATTTTTACAGCAATATGCGCTTTAGCAGCTACAGCTTGCGGTAATGATGAAACCACAGAGGAGTCGGAAAGCTCCGAAATCCTGATAATTGACAATGATACTACAACGACGGCAGCTACGCAGATGAAAGAGACGGAGGAGCAAAAAAGCACGCAGACCACCGCAAAAACAACCAAATCCCAAAAAACCGCAACAACTGCGACGGCAAAGAATAAAAAGTCAAACACTGCAGCCGTAACCGCAGAGCAAATAGAAGAAAACAATGCCGCTGGCGATGATGAATATTATGAAGATACAGACGTTGCCTATAATGAACCTGATGAAATTCCGCCGGAAGCCACAGAAATCACCCTTGGCGATGATTGTACTGAATATGTTAATTACAATCCCTATCTGGGCTTTTCCGAGGGCATAAGCTGCATAGGCGAAGGCTACGACCGGGTTTATGATTACGGCGATTACATGATATACACATTCGCCGATTATGCCGGAACAGGCGACTACGTGCAGGAAATAGATCTTGTCACAGATAAATACACAACAAGCGCGGGAATATATGTAGGCTGCAGCCGTGCAGATGTAGAAGCTGCATATGGAGAATCGGAATCGTACAGATATGGTCTTGATGACGGAAACTTCATTGAATTTCTGTTTGACGGCGATACAGTCACACTTATCATGTACTGCCTGGGATAATAGAAAAGACAATGGTATTTAGTAGTACATCATTTTTATTTATCTTTCTTCCGGCGGTTTACATATTGTATCTCATTGTTCCGGGGATTAGTGCTAAGAACGTATTTCTCATTATAGCAAGTTTGCTTTTCTATGCTTTTGGGGAACCGTTTGCCGTTCTTCTCATGATTGGTTCAGTTATGTTCAGCTACCTCTGCGGAATAGGCATTGACAAGTCGGAAAAGCTGAGAAAAATCTTTATGGCTGCAGGAGTTATAGGGAATCTTGGTTTGCTTTTCGTATATAAATACGCTTCGTTCTTCTTGTCATTTCTTGATACTGTTTTACCGTTTTCAATTCCTGTACCGCAAATCAATCTGCCTATAGGTATATCATTCTTCATTTTTCAAGCCGTATCGTACATCATTGATGTATTTCGCAGAGAAACAAGTTCTCAGAAGAATCCTTTTAAGCTGCTCTTATACATATCATTTTTCCCTCAGCTCATAGCCGGACCTATTATCAAATATCATGATATTTCGGAGATGATTTCAAACCGCAGCGTTACTTTTGAAAGTTCGGCTAAAGGCATACGCAGATTTATTTGCGGTCTTGCTAAAAAAATACTTATAGCCAATACTATTGGCGCAGTTGCCGACGCGGTTTTTGAAATGAAACCGGAATTTCTATCAATGCCTACAGCATGGCTTGGCGCAATTTGCTATACCCTTCAAATCTACTTTGATTTCAGCGGGTACAGTGATATGGCAATAGGTCTAGGCGCTATGTTCGGGTTTACCTTTAAAGAGAACTTTAATTACCCGTATTCTTCAAAAAGCATTACTGATTTTTGGCGCAGGTGGCACATTTCCGTTTCCACGTGGTTTAAGGAGTATTTATACTTTCCTCTCGGCGGGAACCGTAAAGGCAAAGTGCGCACTGTCGTAAATAAATGGATAGTATTTTTGTGCACAGGCTTTTGGCATGGAGCTAATTGGACTTTTTTGATCTGGGGCGCTTTAAACGGAGTATTCCTGACCCTTGAGCAATATCAGCGGATACCGGCAAAGAAAATAAAATGGAAACCTTTAGCTCACATATATACAATGCTTGCAGTTGTTTTGATGTTTGTTGTTTTTCGCGCAAATTCGCTGCCGCAAGCAGGAACAATTTATAAAGCGATGTTTACTTGTCTGCCGCGCTCTCTGTCTCAGCTAAGCGCATTTACTCAGCTTCTTACTCCGACGTTTATTGCCGTATTTGTAATAGCTGTCATTGCATCAGCGCCCGTTCTTCCCCGGCTTCGTTCTGCATTGCAAAATAAAAAATATTGCCCGGCAGTCTGTACCGCATCATATGTTCTCTCTCTGCCGCTGTTTATTTTGTGCGTGCTAAAACTTTCTGTATCTGCATATAATCCATTCATTTACTTTAGATTTTAAGGAGACAATGACTCATGAAAGCAAAGAAAATTGCTTGTGCCGCATATATTGTTTTGTTCCTTGGAATTTGCATTGTACCCGCTGCGGGAATGTATTTCTCAGATACCAGTACCACCTCTGAAAATCGGGTTCTTGCGTCATTCCCTAAATTGAAAGACGAAAAAGGAGCTATAAACACTAAATGGGGAACTGAATTTGAAAGTTATTTATCTGACCATTTTGCGTTTCGTCAAAATATGGTAAACATATATGACAGCATTGAAAGCGGACTTTTGAGCACATCTCCTCAGGAAGACGTTATAATAGGGAAAGACGGCTGGCTTTACTATCAGCCTACAGTCAATGATTATGTCAATATTCCTTCCGTTTCTAAAAACGGAATAAAACATATAGCTAAAGTGCTTTCAATGATGAATGAATATGCTGAGGAGCACAATTCAAAATTTCTATTTACAGCAGTGCCAAATAAAAACTCTATATACCCGGAAAATATGCCTGCAAGATACATTCAGGCGGCACAAGATGACACTCTTTCCATGCTGGAAAATGAACTTCAAAGCACAGATACAGCATACTGTAATCTGCGCGAATCCCTTCAAAAAGAAGCTCAATCAGGGGAACTCCTGCTTTATCATAAGTTGGACACTCACTGGAATAATTACGGCGCTCTCACTGCCTCTGAGTATCTTCTTAAATCGGCAGGTTTGCCATATGCCGATTACAGTACAGCATCCTATTCAATACAGAGTAATTGGGACGGAGATTTGTATCAGATATTATTTCCAACGGGCAATGAAAAAGACGAAAATATAATCTATGATTATGACTTCTCATATTACTATACAACCAAAGTACGCAATATGGATGATTTTGTAATAAATACAAAAAATGACGGCAAAACAGGTTCTCTGCTTATGTTTCGTGATTCATTCGGAAGAGCTCTGCTGCCATTTATGGCTGAAAACTTTGAATCTGCGTCATTTCAGCGAGCCGATCATTATCCGATAGACGTGCTGGAAGATTCGCCTTCGGATCTTGTGGTATTGGAAATCGTTGAACGCAATTTATCCAATATTTTAGGGTACGCTCCTCAAATGCCCGCGCCTGTAATTGAAGGAATTTCAGCAGATAAGTATGATGGCGCAGCTGTAGAGCCGTCGCTAAATATAGAGAAATCAGGTAAATACATACACATTTACGGAACATATGACTCTGAATTTGCTTCTCAGGACGCCATATATGTATCGCTTGAAAATGAATCAGGAGGTTGTACTTTATACGAAGCCTTCCCTTGTTATGAATTTCAGCTTTTAAGCGATACCGAACCTATGGACAACGGTTACTCTCTATATATTCCAATGGACAGCATTGATAACACAGTGAACACCGTAAATATAATTGTTAAGTATAATGGCGAATACATAGACATTGGAAAAGCAGGACAATTTCAAATTGGAGGATAAAAATGAAAGCATTAAAAAAAAGTATAGCCTTTATTATTTCTGTTGCAGCATTGCAGCTTTCAGCAATAAACGCCTTTGCTGCCGAGCCGGATTCTCTTATTATTTCGGAGTACCCAAACACTATAACCGAAGAGTGCATTGAGTATCAAAAGTACGATGACGCCGGAATGGTTATAATAAATATACCAAAGAACATACGGACTTTTATAACCGTAA
>CAZINV010000075.1:0-513 GCA_964540685.1 uncultured Ruminococcus sp. | reverse complement strand
AACAATATTCTGAAGAAAAGGAATATTACCTTTTTTACGATCTGGATTTATCTCCGGATACCGATACATCTTATCTGCTGCCTCTTGAATCAGGTTCATATCAGATTTCTATACAAATGCCGATTATTAAAACCGGATATGCCGGTACTATATATGCTGCCGACTTTATAATTGATAATCCGGACTTTAATTTAGATATAAGTAAAACAATATATAATTACACAATTTATGCTGCGGAAGAAACCATGTCAAAGCCATCAGTTCTCGAAACCAAAACTGAAACAACCGCCAGCCTTGAGAACATAAACTATAATGCTTTGCAGTTTGCTCAATTTGACCTGCTTCTTGGCGATGTAGTAAGTGACGGCATCATAGACATCAACGATGCATCAAAAGTTCTTGAAACATATGCTTGCGAAATCAGCGGTGTATACACTCAGCCTTTGACTGATGAGCAGTTTCTTGTTGCCGACATTAATTACGACAATCAGATAGACATTTCCGATGCCACCG
>CAZINV010000074.1:0-5241 GCA_964540685.1 uncultured Ruminococcus sp. | reverse complement strand
GCCTTCATTTCTGCATATGCCCCCTAATCTGCAAAGAGAAGTAATGAAAGCAAACGGTGCAGACGAATCAGAAATCGCTGAATGTCAACGTATAAGTATGCTCCGCGCCAGCATTCGCAGTATATGCAAATGCACTCAAATATATAACGGAGATAAAATTCTCCACCTTTTGCAGCAGGAAAAATATCAGGATGCTATGCTCTCCGGTGTGCTTGGGCGTCCTGCATACATCACATCAGAACAACTCAGAAAGCAGCTCAGATTTTTTTTGTCAGAAACAGAGCACACCAATTATACAATGTATCTCCCATCATTTGAAATGGATTTAAGACTTTCACAGTGCGGTATTTCTATTGCAGTTCAGGAGGACAGTATGACAGCTGTTATGGATCTGACAAATCGCAGCAGAAATTTTTACAGCACAGATCTTTCATGTACGGGAGGATTTTCTATGTATATGGAACAGCTCGCCAAAATGGTACCTCCCGTAAAGCGAAACGGCAACTGGACGAGACGGCTCTTAAAGCGATGCATAGAACTATAAAAATTTATCTCCGCGAATGCTGTAAACATATGTATTGACTTTTTTTATTTTTGTGATATAATATCTGTATATTTAAATAATCTGGAGATGACATATTTGATTTCATTCAATCAAGTTTACGTTACTGTAAATCTTACCGCTCTCAGGGAAAATATACAGCACACTTATGAGTTATGCAAAAAAAAGTCAATTGACCTTGCTGTAGTCACCAAAAGTATATGTGCCGATAAGCGTATTCTTGAAATTATAGAGGAATCTGACGCTGATATTATAGCTGATTCAAGACTGGATAATTTCTGCGGCATAAATACATCAAAAAAGAAATTTCTGATACGCCCTGTTTCTGTTATGGAGGCGGAAGCAGCGGTCTTGTATTCTGATATAAGTATGCAGACATCTATTATCACAGTTAAGCAAATCAGCTCAGCAGCTGAAAAGTACAAAAAAATACATGATATTTTTATAATGATAGATCTGGGTGATCTGCGTGACGGAATTTATTTTTCCGACCATGAAACGATTCTGGAAATGGCAGAATATATTCACAAAAGCCCTAATCTCCGTCTCACAGGAATAGGAGCAAATTACAACTGTTTTTCGCATCTGCTGCCAAACAGCGAAAATATGAGCATAATTGTCAATCTGTTTCATAAACTAAAGCCTTTTTATGATACGGATTTTCCTATAGTATCCTGCGGAAATTCAAGCGCTGTTACCCTTCTGACCGAAAGCGCCTGTAAAATACCGCACGAAATAAATCAGTTCCGTATGGGAGAAGCTCTTCTGCTGGGACGTGATCCTTCGGACAATACTCTCATACCCGGTTATCGTTACGATGCTTTCACTATGGAAGCCGCCCTTATCGAAGTATACGACAAACCGATAAATGGAAAAATAATGAGACGCGGCGTACTTTCCGTGGGAAAGCAGGACCTTATAATAGATTACATTTTTCCTGTTGATGAAAGAATACAAATTCTCGGCGCATGCTCTGACGAATGTGTCATAGACCTTTCAGATGCGACTGAATACGATGTTGGCGATCTCATTAAGTTCAGGCTCGAATACAATGCTCTTATGACATTGTTTTCCGGAAGGTTCTTTCAGAAAAAATATGTTGAAGAATAGTATAGTAATAAAAGCCGCGGTGCTTAAAACCGCGGCTTTTATTTTTCACGCTGAATACTCTGTAAAAACGAACTATTATTTTTTTGCAGAACGCATAGTCAATGCTATACGTTTCCTCTTCAAATCAACATCAAGTACACGAACCTTTACAACATCGCCCACCTGTACAACATCTAGTGGATGCTTTATGCGGCGATCTGACAGCTGAGAAATGTGAACAAGCCCGTCTTCATGAACGCCTATGTCCACAAAGCAGCCGAAATCTATTACATTACGAACTGTGCCGACAAGCTCCATTCCGGGTTTCAGATCTTTCATTTCCATGATATCTCCGCTTCTCATGAGCGGCGGCGGAAGTTCATCACGGGGATCACGTCCGGGCTTGGCAAGTTCTTTTACAATATCTTTTACGGTGGGGACACCTACACCTGCTTTTTCAGCAATAGCGCTCATCCCATGCTTTTCTGCCAAATCCGAAATGCCGCTGAGTGCTTTGCCTGACAGATCAGAAATTGTAAATCCGCATTGTTCCAATATGCTTTTTGCAGCATCGTAGCTTTCAGGGTGTACTGCCGTATTATCCAAAGGATTTTTCGCCCCGGGTACCCGCAAAAATCCAGCGCACTGTTCAAATGCTTTCGGTCCAAGCTTAGCCACTTTTTTTAGCTGTTTTCTATCCGTAAAAGCGCCGTTTTCACTTCTGTATGATACAATATTCTTAGCAATAGTCTGATTTATGCCGGAAATATGAGAAAGCAGCGAGAATGAAGCAGTATTCAAATCTACTCCAACATGATTTACGCAGTCTTCCACAACACCGTCAAGAGCTGCTTTCAATTCATTTTTAGGCATATCATGCTGATACTGACCTACTCCTATTGCCTGAGGGTCAATCTTAACAAGTTCTGCAAGAGGGTCCTGCAAACGCCTTGCAATAGAAACCGCGCTTCGCAGTGATACATCATATTCAGGAAATTCCTCCGCTGCAAGCTTTGACGCGGAATAAACTGACGCTCCGGCTTCCGAAACAACCATATATGCAGCTTCATGCGAAATGCCTTTCAGAATATCCGCAACAACAGTTTCCGCTTCTCTAGACGCTGTGCCATTTCCTATTGAAACAGCTGTTACATGGTGCTTATTTATCATCTTTCGGATAGTTTCCTTGCCCTGTTCCATTTTTGCGCCTTCGCCTATAGTTATGTAAGCAACTCCTGTATCCAGCACTTTCCCTGTAGCGTCAACAACGGCAAGTTTACAGCCTGTTCTGTAACCCGGATCTACGCCTAAAACCGTTCTATTCTTTAAAGGCGCACTCATAAGCAGCTGCCTTAGATTGGATGCAAACACTTTTATTGCTGCTTTCGCCGCTGTATCTGTCAGTTCACGCCTTATCTCGCGTTCTACCGCTGGGAAAAGCAGTCTTGAAAACGAATCCTCAGCAGCAGACTTTACAAGTTCGCCGCAAGGACTGCCATTCTTAACAAATCTGCGTATCATAATGGCTTCACCTTTTCCTTCGGGAAGGGAAACATTCACTTTAAGTGCGCCCTCCCGCTCTCCTCTGTCAATGGCAAGCACTCTGTGCCCTGCAAGTTTTTCTACAGGTTCGCTGTAATCATAATACATCTGATAAGGAGTTTCAGCTTCTGCATCTGACGCTTTAGAATAGATAGTTCCGGACAGTTGAGTGAACCTTCTCATCTGCTTACGAAGATCCGCATTATTTGCCATCTCTTCTGCAAGAATATCCTTTGCTCCCTGCAATGCTTCTTCTGTATTATAGACGGCGAGCTCTTCATTTATAAAGTTTTCGGCTTCCTTTATCGGATCCGTATCTCCGCTCTGTTCCATAATGATACGTGCAAGAGGTTCAAGTCCTTTTGCTATAGCTGATGACGCTCTTGTCTTTCTCTTCGGACGATACGGAAGATAAAGGTCTTCCGCCTCAACAAGAGTTTCCGCATTTTGAATTTTATCATGAAGTTCATCTGTAAGCTTTCCCTGACCATCTATTGCGGTAATTATTTCTTCCTTACGAGCTTCAAGCTTTCTGAGATATTGCAATCTTGTATCAAGTTCACGCAAAATCTGATCATCAAGGCAGCCTGTAACCTCTTTTCGATATCGCGCAATAAACGGAATGGTCTTTCCATCATCCAAAAGTTCCACCGCACGATCTACCTGTTCATCTCTGAGTTTTAATTCATCTGCAATTTTATGATTTATGTTCATATAATAAATTACTCCTTTATTTTTACTGTAAAGCAAGACCGGACGAGTCATATCTGAAGCTGTCATAGCTGCGAAGAAGAAGCGCTGCAAGCTTTTGCGAGGAAATATTCTCAAGGTCATTATCTCTGACCCATTCGTATTGCAAATTAAGATTAGTAAGCCTGCTTGAAAGCTCGTTTTTTCTATTGATAAAATCCTGTCTGCTTATAACATGAGGACTTTGTTCCTCATCATAATATTCATAACTATATACATCGTCGAAAAGCATTTCACTTAAATAGTATTCTTTGAAAATCTGGTTTTCATGCATATAAAAGCATCCTAAAACTGATGCGCTTCCGTTTTCATCTTCCTGATAGTCCGTAGAAAAATAAAGCATTTCCTTTGTATCCGGAGCATAACACAACGAAATAGCTGAGTCTATATCAAAGAACCCCTCTTTTTCATCATAATCTATTGGTATCATTTCAAGAGCGCAGTTCCTGACACGAAACGCCATTACATTTGTAGCAAAAGTCTCCGTATCATAAGAAATGCTTATAAGCTCCGGGCTGCCGTCAAAGTCCAAATCGAGGAAACAGCATGCATTGTGAGCATTTTCCGACTTTTCATAAAGCCACTCGTTTCTATGCTTTACAAGCATCATGACTATATCTTCTGAAGAATATACAATATTCTGAGCATCATGAACAGTCATGGTAGAGGTTTTGAGCTTCCATGCATATATTCCGGAAATTACTCCCGCAAGTATGCATATTTCCATAAAAACTGTAAATACTCGCAGGAAATTCTTTCTTATTCTCTTGCTGAAAAAGTTTCTTCCCTTTTCTTTGTCACTATCCGGATCATTCATATCCAATTTATTAAATACCGGCATTGGCAGCAATTCGCTCCATCGTAAAGCATCTGAATCGAGCTTTTCATAGCCGCAGAATTTACATACTGAAAATTCACTTTCCATTTTCTGCCCGCACTTAGGACAAACCATAGAGCCGCTCCTTTCTAAACCGCTGATGCCAGGGCTTGCGTAATATACAAGTACAGTATAACACACTAAATAATAATTTGCAAGTTTTTATTATGCAGGAGCGCTAAATACTTTTGACAATAGAAACACAATGCCTTAAAATTCAATTTTATCATAAAGTTTTACAAAAACAAAAAAGCAATTCAATCTTTATTTAAGTTAATCCTATTATAATAAGTAATGCATGTAAAGTGCATGAAAAGTGTACTGAATGGAATATGTTAAAGCATAAAAAATTATGTATAGCATTTATGATAATGCTAAGCGCAGCTCTTGATAAATAAACGAATCGCAGAATAATAAAAAA
>CAZINV010000073.1:0-5355 GCA_964540685.1 uncultured Ruminococcus sp. | reverse complement strand
TCTCAGCGCCGCCGAAGTTTGAGCCGCAATAGATTTTCCCGTCAATTATAATACCTCCGCCAACGCCTGTGCCAAGCGTAATGCATACCGCGTTTTTCGCGCCTCTTGCAGCGCCTGCAACATATTCTCCATAGGCAGCCGCGTTTGCGTCGTTTTCAATAAACACAGGCTTTCCAAGACCTTCTTCAAGATATTTTACCATAGGAGTATTTACGAATCCCAGATTATTGGAATACTCAATTATTCCTGTTTCGCTGTTTGCAATGCCGGGAGTACCCATGCCTGCCCATTCAATCTGATCCATTGTCAGACCGATGTTAGCCACAGCCTGCTTTGATATTCTGATTATATCAGCAGCAATTTCTTTTTCGGGTCTGGGGAGATTGGTTTTGACGCTTACCTTTGATATGATTTCGTAATTCTGGTTTACTACTCCTGAAACGATATTAGTACCGCCCAGAGCAATGCCAATATAATACTTCATAATTCAATTCCTCCGTTTTATATATCTTCTGCATCAAGGCTGAACGTTGAAAGGTATTCAAGCTGTCCGTCAATGCAGTAATCAACCTTTTGCGGCGGCATCAGGATACTGTCGCCTTTTTTTATTTTGTAAGATTTGCCTTCAATAATAAGCTCTCCCTCGCCGTCCAGAATCAGAAAATGGCGGTATACATCGGGAGATGCCGCTATTGACACCTTGCGCTTCACTGTTTCCAGAGAGGTGAAGAAATAGCCGCAGGCACACAGAATACGGCTTGCTCCCCAAGGGAGCTTCGCGGTTGCCATGTCGCAGCAGTGCTGCTTCAGGCTTGCGGGTTTTGTAATTGCAGCAGCAGTACCGTCCTCT
Organism: uncultured Ruminococcus sp.; assembly: GCA_964540685.1. Taxonomy (GTDB): domain Bacteria; phylum Bacillota; class Clostridia; order Oscillospirales; family Ruminococcaceae; genus Ruminococcus_C. The sequence continues at coordinate 4,505 of CAZINV010000073.1, read as the reverse complement.
ATGTGCAGCTCTCTTTTTTTACCGTTTTCATCTTTGCGGTTGTAATCGTACAGACGGTATGTGAGATCGGAATTCTGCTGTATTTCAGCGGCGAGAATACCTTTTCCCAATGCGTGGACGGTGCCTGCCGGAATGTAGAAAACATCTCCTTTTTTTACCGGCACATAGCGCAGAATTTTTTTCATATTGCCGCTTTGAGCCCGTTTCCTGAACTCATCGCGCGTCATATCCCGGCTTAAACCGTAAGCGATCTGAGCGCCGCTGTCCGCGTCTATAACATACCACATCTCTGACTTGCCGTTTTTAAATCCTTTGCTTTGGGCGTACTTGTTGTTTGGATGAACCTGAATGGACAGAGGCTCTTTTGCGTCTATCAGCTTTATTATGGGAACTCTGCTTATGTCGGAGCAAAGCTTGCCGAGGACCTTTTCAGTACCGTGCTTTTCGATAAATTCTTTAAGTGTCAGACCTTTTCCGCTGCCGTTTAAAATAGTGCACGGACCGTTGTCATTGCAGGAAAGCTCCCAGCTTTCAGCTACGCGTTTACTGTCTGATTCTTTTCCAAAAAGAGTTTTTAGTTTATTTCCGCCCCAGATGTAATCTTTGAGGGCGCTTTTTAAAAAAAGCGGTTCGATCATTGGGAAGTCTCCTTTTTATAAACGGCAAAATCGGGGGAAAGACCGAATTCCTTATAGAAATCCTTTTCGCTGCCGTTGTAAACGTTAAGATCCACAGGAATATCGTCTGCGGAGAAACCCGGCAGAATTCCCTCGAAGCTGTATTGCCAGAACGTCCAGTCAGCAAGCGGTTCGCAGCTTGTATTGCTCATCCACAGACCGCAGCCTCTGTATGAGCCGAGAATATATTTCACATATAAATTGGAAGAAGTATATATAATCGGCTTTACGCCGTAATACTCTTCAAGTCTGTCTATCATAACATCCAGAATCTCATGCACTTCAGCTCTTGACGGCGGATTCAGCATAATTTCCTCGCTGTAAAGCTCCAAATCCAGTACCGGAGGCAGGCTGTTTGCCTGTTTCGGGACAACAGAAATGAAATTATCTGCCTGGGTATCTCCGGATGATTCGAAGCTTACAAAGTGGTACGCTCCAACGTAAACTCCTGCGGCTCTTGCGCTGTTCCAGTTTTCAGCGAAGCGTTCGTCCTGGTGGGTGCTGCCTTCCGTAGCTTTTATAAAAGCAAAGGAAACGTGATCATGGCTGGCAAGGGTTTCCCAGTCTATTTCTCCCTGATAATAAGAAATGTCAATGCCTCTTACAGGATATTCATCGGAGGAAGGAAGCTCCGGAGGTATTTCGCCGTTTACAGCGCGGTAGAAATGCCATACGCGAAATCCCGTATAGCCCAGAAACGCAAGAATAGCTATTACTATTGCAAAGGCGATCCATCTCTTTATATAGGACGCTGCTCTGCTCTGACTTTTTCTGTTCACTTTTTTATATCACCTGTATATTTCTGCGGGCGATGCCGCTGTTTTGCTGTCAGCTCTTCATATTTATATGATACACGAAAAATAACTTTTCGTCAACAGTTTTTTCTGCTTTTGCGAAAAGAAAAAGCATTTGCGCTTTGCCCTGTTCCTCTTTAATACGTTTTTTATCTGAAATTTTCATGGTATTCTATAAAAATCATTGACATAATCAAAAAAATATGGTACTCTATAAGAGAAATTTTATGAAAGGAAGTTTTGCTATGAAAAAACGGCATCTGTGTCTGGCGGGAATTATGTTTGCGCTTGCGCTTGCGGGATGCTCGGGGAATGAAGAAAAGGATTATTCTGAGGCTGATCTGCCTTACGGCGCTACTATGCTGACAGACACTCAGAGCGGAAATGTTCCTGTAACCTACGACAGAAGATTTTTTTCCGAAGAGGAGATAAAAACGCTGTCAGATTACTTTTACGCTCTTGAAACAAAGGACGCGGAGCTTCTTGATGAGAACACGCTGGATCTCTATACTGACTTTGTTATAGAGACGCTCTATCAGGATCTTATAGGCATTGACGGTCTTGTTGTGGATATGAATTCTGAATTTGCTGCGGAGGCGGGTGCGGATTATACGATTAAAGAGGTTGAGATTACGAGCATATATACGTCTGATGACGAGGAAAGCTCTGACCTTGAAAATCTCTACAATATGCTGCAGGAGCTGAGCGGAGATGAGAATTATACTTCAGAGCACATATCCGACGGCAAGTACATAACCTATTCTATCCGTACCGACACAGACGGAACGGTAAAGCTTTTTGAAGATCAGAATCTGTTTCTCATCAAGGCTGACGGTGTTTATGCCGTTTGCTCTTAATGGCTTTCCGCTTCGGCGGTACTTTGATTTTTGCTTTTCTGTAAAGCACAAGCAGAACAGCCATAGAAACCGCGTAAAGCACGGTTACTGCTGCGAAAGCTATTTTAAAAGACAGACTCTGCGGTAAATCAAACATTAAATATTCCTGCATAAGCCGCACCTCCATTCAGGCAGTATACTTATAGTATATCTCCGGCGGAGCGCTGTGTCAAGGACGGCAATTGTATTTTTTTGAAAAAATACTTGCAAGCCGATGCACGTTGTGTTATAATAAAATCTAAGGCAATGGCTTTGCTGCGAGGGTGAAGATAGGTGAGAAGTTGAAGGGTTTTATATTTCTTCTATAAAGAAAAATATTACTATTATATTAATAAGTTTATATATAGGTAACATATATATATATAGAGTCTTTTTTCCGAAGTATTCACCCTTCACCACCTTCACCCATAATAAAAAGCGCCTGCGAACTGCGGGCTGTGTCTTAAGTATTTACTGAAAGTATTTGCAGCTATTCAGGAAGGAATTTATAGGAGGTAACAATGGCAATAACAACAACAAAAGCCGGAAAGCTTTCGGCAAAGTCCAGAGTGCAGTTTTCAAAAGCCGGAATTTCCGGCGGTCTGAAGCACTGGTTCTACAGCAAACGCTATTATTTTGCTGCGTTTTTAATTCCGGTGATTCTGACATATCTCGCCTATGCGATTTTTGGTATTGCGCCGTTTGGAGATGAATCCGTTCTCTGCCTTGACCTGAACGGACAGTATGTCTATTATTTTGAGGCTATCCGCGATGCTTTCTGGGGAGACGGAAGTATATTCTATGACTGGTCAAGGAATTTGTCCGGAAACTTTATGGGCATTATAGGATACTATCTGGCAAGCCCTTTTACACTTATTGTAATACTTTTGCCTGAAAGCATGCTGCTAACAAGTCTGCTTATTATGCAGCTGGCAAAGCTTGGCGCTGCAGCTGTAACATTCAGCTATTTTATCCGCAGACGCAGAGGAATGGACGAAGTGCCGTCTCTTATTTTCTCAACGCTTTATGCAATGATGGCATATGCTGTTATTCAGCTTATTGACCCTATGTGGATTGACGGTCTTGTATTTCTTCCGCTTATTATGGCGGGTATGGAATATCTGGTTGACGACGGCAGACGGCTGAATTATATCATTCCGCTGGGCATTATGTTTGTAGCTAATTTCTATATCGGCTATATGATTGCGTTTTTCTGTGTTATTTACTTTATTTTCTATACTTTCTTCGGTTCGGAATCAAAGAGCCTTGACGGTCTGGGAAAGGTTCAGGCAATAGGACGCTTTATATATTCGTCGCTTATAGGAGCGATGCTTGCTGCGGCTATGATACTTCCTATGTACTTTGCCCTTCAGCAGGGAAAGTTTGACTTTACAGATCCGGATTACAGCTTCCAGACGCAGTTTGAACTGGTTGACCTTCTGCCTCAGCTTCTGCCTGCCCAGTATGATTCCGTAAATGTACAGGGCAGTCCTGAGATATACTGCGGAACGCTTACTCTGTTCCTGCTGCCTCTGTTCTATGTAAACAAGAATATCACCTTAAAGAAAAAGCTGGGCTATACGTTTATGCTTATCTGCATGGTTGTCAGCATGTACATAAAGCCTATTGACATGATGTGGCACGGCGGACAGGTTCCTAACTGGCTGCCCTACCGTTATTCTTTCCTGGTATCCTTTGTACTTCTGAATATGGCTGTCATTGCATTTAAGAATCTGAAAGGCGTTTCAATAGGCAAGCTGACAACGGAATTTATCCTGCTGCTCATTGCAATGCTGTTCTTAGTGCGCATAAATTACGAACATATTGACGTAAAAAAGAGCATATGGGTAGCTATAATTTTCATTCTCGTGCATCTTATGCTTATATATATGCTTAATAACGGCAGAGCCGGGAGAACCCGTGCAATGAATACGGCTATAATGCTGTCCATGCTTGTATTCGTATCAGGTGAAGCGACCTACAACGCAGTTGATTCAATGAACAAGATTGATGACGAGGTTGCGTATTCAGGAGGAGCATATTACGAAAACTTTGTCCAGAACGGACGTGCTATAGTGGACGAGCTGGAAGAATATGATGATGGCTTGTACCGCGCTGAAAAGACCTATTGGAGATGCGTAAACGATAATGACGCTCTG
>CAZINV010000072.1:0-5368 GCA_964540685.1 uncultured Ruminococcus sp. | reverse complement strand
CTTTTTTGCGAAGAGCAGAGCCTGCGGCATATTGCTTGATGTGCCAGAGAGCATTTGCACTCAGGTTATATTTATTCATATCAGGAGGATAAAAAGTGCGGATATTGGGAATCGACCCTGGATATGCCATTGTAGGGTTTGGTGTAGTAGATTATGCTGGAATGAACTTTGTACCGTTGGAATATGGTGCGATAACAACAGAAGCCGGAAATGCTTTCTCTGAAAGATTAAAATCGATTTATGATGACCTTGATTTCCTGATAAGCCGATGGAATCCAGACTGCATAGCCCTGGAGCGTTTGTTTTTTACAAGCAACCAAAAAACAGTGATAGATGTGGCACAGGCAAGGGGAGTTATAATTCTTTGTGCCGCGCAGCGTAATATCCCGCTTTTTGAATACACTCCTTTACAGGTAAAAATGGCTGTTGTGGGATATGGCAAGGCTGACAAAAGTCAGGTAATGGATCTCACCAGGAGAATACTTCATCTTGAACAGATACCGAAACCGGATGATGCAGCTGACGCTCTGGCAATAGCAATTTGTCATGGACATTCCTTTACAGGAACACGCTTTAGCGAAGCAGAAAAGAGGTCAACAAAAACAGTATGATTTATAGTGTACATGGAAAACTTATTACAAAAAGCAACGGACTTGCTGTTATTGAATGCGCAGGCGTTGGCTATGCTTGCCGTGCAACTCAAACTACGCTGTCTGAGATAGGTACTGTCGGCGATGAAGTAATGCTTTATACTCATTTATTAATTCGCGAAGATACAGCAGAACTTTTTGGATTTGCAGATATGCAGGAGCTTCACTGCTTTAAGATGCTTATATCAGTATCAGGCGTCGGGCCGAAAGCGGCTCTTGCTATTTTATCAGAAATGTCTGCAGATCAGTTTGCTCTTATAGCAGCGTCAGGCAACAGTAAAGCACTTACTAAATGCAAGGGCATAGGCGCAAAGACTGCGCAGCGTATTGTTCTGGAACTTAAAGATAAAATTTCTAAAGGAAACAAAGATTACGATTGGAATGCCGCTTCTGCGAATTTTGTTTATAAAGATAATTCAGCTGTGGAGGATGCATTATCTGCGCTAATGGTTCTAGGATATTCACAGGAAGAAGTAATGCCGCTCATCTTGCAGATGGATAAGAACATGTCATCGGAGGAACTTATAAAAGAAACATTAAAATTGATCGGAAGTCAAAGATAGAAGCTCTAATAAATCTTGCACGGAGGTTACAAAATGATTGAAGCGAGCGATATGTCCTTTGAAAAGAGGATGATAACGCCTGAGCATATACAGGAAGACAGCGAATCAGAATTGTCTTTGCGTCCGCAGTCTCTTAATGAGTACATCGGTCAGGATAAAGTAAAAGAAAATATGGCGGTATATATTGAAGCTGCAAAACGTCGCGGAGATGTCCTTGACCATGTTTTATTATACGGACCTCCAGGTCTGGGGAAAACTACTCTTTCTGCAATTATTGCAAGAGAAATGGGAGTAAACATTCGGGTTACAACAGGACCTGCCATTGAAAAGCCCGGCGACCTGGCGGCACTTTTAACAAATCTGCAAACAGGCGATGTGCTGTTCATTGATGAGATACACAGGCTTTCGCGTTCCGTAGAAGAGATACTTTATCCTGCCCTTGAAGATCACGTTATTGATATCATTATGGGTAAAGGACCGTCTGCGCGTTCTCTTCGTATAGACCTTAATCCCTTTACACTTATAGGCGCGACCACAAGAGCCGGACAGCTTTCAAGTCCGCTCCGCGATCGCTTTGGTATGATTTTGCGTCTGGAGCTTTATACTCCTGAACAGCTTACCGATATTGTCCGTAGGAGCAGCATGATACTTGAAATACCCTGTTCGCTTGATGGCGCAATGGAAATTGCAAGACGTGCGAGAGGCACTCCTCGTATTGCAAATCGTCTTTTGAAACGTGTCCGTGACTTTGCAGATGTTATGGGGAATGGAGAAATCACAAAGGAAATTGCTATGATAGCCCTTGACAGGCTGGAAATAGATGAATTGGGTCTTGACAGCAATGACAGAAGAATGCTTGAAATGATTATTAAAGGTTATGGCGGCGGACCCGTTGGGCTGGAAACGCTTGCGTCCGCTCTTGGCGAAGAGACTGTTACATTAGAAGATGTGTGCGAGCCATACCTTATGCAGCTTGGATTTCTTGCAAGAACTCCAAGAGGAAGATGCGCTACTGACCTTGCTTATGAGCATCTGAAAATAAAAAAGCCGAATAGAAACGAAAGTATTTTGCCTGATGATTCAGGACAAATGTCTCTCATGTAGTTTAATTATTTATTACAAAGGAGTTTATTTTATTATGGGAAGATTGTTTGGAACAGACGGTGCAAGAGGAATTGCAATTACAGAACTTACTTGTGAAAGAGCAATGCTTATAGGCCGTGCGGCAGCGCTGGTTCTTACAAATAAAACGAATAAAAAGCCATGTATTTTTATAGGAAAGGATACAAGAATTTCTTCTGATGTTTTAGAAGCCGCACTTTGCGCAGGCATTTGCTCTGTAGGTGCAGATGCTGTACGTCTTGGTGTTGTTCCTACTCCTGCTGTAGCGTACCTTGTACGTACAAAAAAAGCGGATGCCGGAGTTATGATTTCCGCATCTCACAACAGCGTTGAATTTAATGGAATCAAGCTTTTTTCATCTACAGGCTACAAGCTTCCCGATTCTGTGGAGGAAGAAATTGAAAAGATTGTTTTAGATTCGCCTGAAGATATTCCTTTAAAATCTAATACTGAAATCGGCAGAATAAAAGATTACTCGGCAGCGCAGGATGACTATATAGATTATATTGCGAGCTGTATTGATTCAGATTTAAACGGAATTTATTTGGCAATAGACTGTGCTAATGGAAGCGCCTCGAGTACAGCAAAGAAACTTTTTGAAAAACTTGGCGCGCGTGTAGATATGCTGAGCGCTGAACCTGACGGTACAAATATTAATGACAACTGCGGTTCAACTCATATGGAAAATCTTATGGAATATGTGAAAGAACATAAATGTGATGCAGGTCTTGCATTTGACGGCGATGCTGATCGCTGCCTTGCTGTAGATGAAAACGGTAATCTTGTTGATGGCGATAAGCTCATTGCAATAGCTGCAAGCTCAATGAAAAAAGACGGTAAGCTAAAGAATAATACGGTAGTTGTCACTGTTATGTCAAACCTTGGGTTCTTTCACTTTGCAAAGCGTGAGGGTATTGAAACTGCCGCTACAAAAGTAGGTGATCGTTATGTGCTTGAAGAAATGCTTGCCAACGATTACAACATCGGCGGTGAACAGAGCGGACATATTATTTTTCTTGATCATGCCGCAACGGGAGATGGTCAGCTTTCCGGAGCGAAAACTATTGAGACTCTTGTAAAGTACGGAAAGAAAATGAGCGAAGCTGCATCTGTAATGGAATCATTTCCACAGCTTATGCTGAATGTACATATTAAACCGGAACACAGAAATGTGTGGAGGGATGATGAAAATGTTAAATCTGTTATGAGCTGCTATGAAAAGAAACTTGGAAACGACGGACGTATTCTTGTACGTGAAAGCGGAACAGAGCCGCTTATACGAGTTATGGCAGAGGGCAAGGATGCTGCACTTATGGAAGATGCATGCAAGGACATAGCATCGGCAATTGAAGAATTTGTACAGAAATAAAGGAGCGGGTATTTTGAGAACGGCAAATCTGTGGAAAGAGTATCGCATTCTGGACACATCATCACAGGAAAAATTAGAAGTATGGAATGGCGTTACCCTGATACGTCCCGATCCTCAGATCATCTGGCATACACCAAAGAGGATTGCTGAGTGGAAATTTGCAGACGGTCATTATACGCGTTCTTCGACAGGCGGCGGAAGCTGGAGCTTTTCTAAAAAGCTTCCTGAATCGTGGAAGATTCACTATGATCCGCTTAAACTTACTTTTAAGGTTCAGCCTACAGGATTTAAGCATACAGGACTTTTTCCGGAGCAGGCTGTAAATTGGGACTTTGCGGCTGATAAAATAAAAAATGCCGGAAGGCAAATTTCAGTATTGAATCTTTTTGCATATACAGGAGGGGCGACTCTTGCATGTGCACGTTCCGGAGCCGCCGTGTGTCATGTTGACGCTTCAAAAGGGATGGTTCAGTGGGCAAGAGAAAATGCGGCGCTTTCTGATATGTCTGATAAACCGATCAGATGGATTGTAGACGACTGCGAAAAGTTTGTTGCTCGTGAAATACGCCGCGGACGAAGATATGACGCTGTCATAATGGATCCGCCGAGCTATGGCAGGGGTCCCGGAGGAGAGGTATGGAAGCTTGAGAATTGTGTATATGACCTTGTAAAGCTTTGCTCAGGTGTCCTTAGTGATAATCCGCTTTTTTTTCTGATAAACAGTTATACAACCGGTCTTTCGCCATCCGTAATGGGATACATACTTGGAAGCATTATACAAAGCAGTTTAGGCGGAAGCATTACATTTGATGAAATTGGTCTGCCGGTGGAACATAGCAGGATGATTTTGCCATGCGGCAATACTGCGATATGGCAGAGCGAATAAATATTTATGAAAGGATACTGAGAAAACTATGAGCGTTCAGCTTAAAGCAGAGAATCTCTGCTTTCATTACACTGATGAAAACGGCAATAGAATTTCCGAAGATGTTTTGAAAAATATTTCTCTTGAAATAGAGAAAGGTTCTTTCGTCGCGATACTCGGGCATAACGGTTCAGGTAAATCAACTCTTGCAAGATTGTTTAACGGTATACTCATTCCTTCTTCCGGGAGAATTTTAGCAAATGGCATGGATACGAGAGATGATGATAAAATATATGAAATTCGCCGTCATGTGGGAATGGTTTTCCAGAATCCTGATAATCAAATAGTAGCAACAATAGTTGAAGATGATGTAGCCTTTGGTCCTGAAAATCTTGGACTTCCTTCTGAGGAAATAAGAAAACGTGTTGATAATGCGCTTCGTGCCGTTGATATGTATGATTATAGATTTCATGCACCGTCGCAGCTGTCCGGCGGTCAAAAGCAGAGAGTAGCTATTGCAGGAATTATTGCAATGCGCCCTGATTGTATTATTTTTGATGAACCTACTGCTATGCTCGACCCGAAGGGCAGGGAAGAAGTAATGAATACTATCCATATGATGCGCAGGGAATTTGGAATTACCGTTGTACTTATTACTCATTATATGAACGAGGCCGTGGAAGCTGACCGTGTAATTGTAATTGACGATGGTAAGATAATAATAGATGATACCCCAAAAAATGTTTTTATAAAGCCTGAACTTTTACATGAGGTAGGGCTTGATGTTCCTCAAAGTACA
>CAZINV010000071.1:0-5403 GCA_964540685.1 uncultured Ruminococcus sp. | reverse complement strand
GTACATCAAGAAGAACTTCAGAAAGTTCGCTATCAGTATGAGCTGCCTCATATGATACAAGATGACGAACTAATGTTTTTGGTATAGATGAATTTACAGCGTACATACTCATATGGTCGCCGTTATAAGTCGCCCAGCCAAGAGCCAGCTCAGATAAATCTCCTGTACCAACAACAATACCCCTTGTCTGATTTGCTATATCCATGAGGATTTGCGTCCTTTCACGGGCTTGTGAATTTTCGTAAGCAACATCATGAATGTCAGGGTCATGCCCTATATCTTTAAAGTGCTGCATTACGCTGTCTGCAATACGAACTTCACGAAGCGCAGCACCGTAGCACTTAGCCAGACGGCATGCATTATTATACGTTCTATCTGTTGTGCCGAAGCATGGCATTGTAACAGCAATAATGCCGCTTCTGTCAAGATTAAGCATATCAAAAGCATGAGCCATTACTATAAGCGCAAGCGTAGAATCAAGCCCTCCTGAAAGTCCAACAACAGCAGTTTTACAGCCAATATGTTTAAGCCGTGTCATAAGTCCGACTGACTGTATTGTAAGGATCTCCTCGCAATTTTTTTCAAGAGCAGTCTTATCAGACGGTACAAACGGGTATCTGGAAAAATTACGGTCAAGCTTGGTATCATCAATACTCATATCAAACACATTTATTGTATAATTATAGTCACTGTATTTCCATGTGTTGCTTTTCTTCCGGTCTTCGAGTATTCTGTAAATATCTATATCAGCAGTGCAAAGCCCCCCTTCAAAGAGTTTCGATTCCGACAATATCGAACCGTTTTCAGCAATAATATTATGTCCGGCAAAAACCATATCAGTTGTAGATTCTCCTATACCGGCATCAGCATATGCATATGCACATATAAGGCTCCCTGATTTTGCCTTTACAATAGTACGTCTATAGTCAGATTTGCCTATTATCTCATCGCTTGCAGATAGATTAAAGATAATTGCTGCGCCCGACCTTACATGCTTCACGGATGGAGTATCGCCTACCCATAAATCCTCGCATATTTCCACTGCAAAGCTGAATCCGGACATATTACTGCACTCAAATATCTGATTTGTTCCGAATGTGACGGCTTTGTTATCAATAATAGCATCAAAATCTGATTCAAAGCCCGGCGCAAAGTATCTTGCCTCATAAAATTCGCTGTAATTCGGTATGTTTGTCTTAGGTACTATTCCAAGGATCTCACCTTTAAATATAACGGCAGCACAATTGTACAGCTTGCCCATATAAGCAAATGGAAGTCCAACAATTGAAACTATTTCCATATCAGATGTCTCATTCACTATTCTAAGCAAATTTTCCCCGGCGGAATTTTCAAGCGCCGACTGGAAAAACAAGTCTCCGCAGGTGTATCCTGTAATTGACAATTCAGGAAAGCACACTGCTTTTACTCCTGATGAATATGCCTCTTTTATCATTTCTATAATTTTATCTGTATTGTAATCACAGTCAGCCAAACGAATCTCCGGCACAGCGCAAGCGATCTTTACAAATCCGTCTTTCATAGCTTTCCTCCTTTAGCCGTTTCTAAAGCCCGCCCGCCCGTCATCTGCGGCGCAGAATAGTTATGCGGCGCTGCCTTAAAAACATTCTAAATATATTTTACCCGTATCAGTCAACATAATCCAGCACAGCTTTTTTAAGTTTTTGAATACTCTTTTCAACTGATTTATGTTCCAGATGAACTGTAATATCAGCGTAGCGCTCATAGTACGGTCTGCGCTGTTCAAAAAGTTCTTTTAACGTCCTGCAGTTCCTGCACACAACGCCTCTTGTAATAAGGTTTCCCACACGTGCTTCAATATCATCAATGGTATAGCAGAGATAAACTACCTTTCCCAATGATTCAAGGTTTTCCATACCTTTTTTACTATATACAGCGCTTCCTCCGGTTGCAATAACGGTATTTTCAGTACGAATATTCTCCAGTATTTTTCCCTCTGCCGCTATAAACCCTTCCGTTCCAAGCTCATCTATCAATTCTTTTAAAGGTCTGTTGTAATGCTCCATGATCAGATCATCTGTATCTATAAAATCATACCCGATATTTTCAGCAAGGATCTTTCCCAGTGTACTCTTCCCTGAACCGGGCATACCTATCATAATAAAGTTGCTCATGGGTAATTCTCCTTTATTCCAGCTTTTTTATTTTTACAATGTAATAATTATATCACGTTACGAATCATATTGCAAGGGACTTTTCAAAGCTTAAAAGCAGTCAGTTGGAAAATACTACCTGCCTGCTTGCTGATTAGAATTTAGCCCTATGGGAATACTTTCTGTAATAAAGCTTAGGAGGTTTTATGATATGGCATTTCAAAAAGTTATGATATCCGGAATAAATACATCAGAGCTTTGCGTACTCGGTGAAAAAGAAAAAATGGATCTTCTCCGCGAAATACGTGACACAGGCAGCAAAGAAGCGAAAGATAAACTTATAAAAGGCAATTTGAGACTGGTGCTAAGCGTTATTCAAAGATTTGCCGGCAGAGGAGAAGACATCGATGATCTGTTTCAGGTGGGAGTAGTCGGACTTATTAAAGCTATAAATAATTTTGATCTTACAAAAGAAGTACGTTTTTCCACCTATTGCGTACCTATGATAAGCGGAGAACTGAGACGCTATCTTCGCGATTTCAACCAGATAAAAGTAAGCCGCTCTCTGCGCGACCTGGCTTATAAATCCATGCAGACAAAAGAAGCTCTTACAAACAAACTTCTTCGCGAACCCACAATTTCAGAAATTGCAAAGGAAATAGGAGCCAAACGCGAAGATGTGGTTATTGCTCTGGAAAGCGTCACGGATCCGGTATCTCTTTATGAACCTATATACTCCGACTCAGGAGATACGCTGTATGTACTTGATCAGATAAGCGACAAGAACGGTATTGAAAATAAGCTCAGCGAATTGTCGTTCCGTGACGCCATAAAAGATTTGGGCGAACGTGAAAAGAAGATACTCTACCTAAGATTTATGAAGGGGAAAACTCAAATAGAGGTGGCAAAGGAAACCGGAATATCTCAAGCACAGGTATCACGTCTTGAAAAAGGAGCTTTAAAAAGAATAAAAGAATCAGTTTAAAAAAATATGATATGAGAAAGCCTCAGCCGGAAGCAGAAAGCTTCTGACTGAGGCAGCATTTTTATGCACTCAGCATAATATTATACTAATATCTCACCAGACTCTTTTATCAAATTAGTATTAAACAATAACACCGCCGCCCACTACAACGTCATCATCATAAAGCACAAGTGCCTGCCCCCTTGTAACAGCGCGCTGCGGCTTGTCAAACACAACCTTTATAGTACTATCATCAAGCTGATAAGCAGTACAAGGCTGTTCCTTTTGATTATATCGAATCTTCGCCTGCAGTCTCATACTGCCATCTATTTTATCAAATGGAATGAGATTTATATCGGCAACTGTTGCCTCGTTTGAAAAAAGATCCTCATTGCCGCCAAGATAAACGGTATTTGTGTCAGCGCATTTCCCGCATACATACACAGGTTTCCCAAGCGCTATTCCGAGTCCTTTTCGCTGTCCGATAGTATATCCGATAATACCTTTATGCTGTCCGAGAATGTTTCCATCAAGATCGCAGTAATTGCCGCATGAATATTTTTTGCCCGTATATTTTTCTATAAATTTTACATAATCTCCGTCAGGCACAAAGCATATATCCTGACTTTCATTTTTATGTGCATTTACAAATCCGTACTTATTTGCAATAGAACGGATTTCGTCTTTGCTTTCATATTCTCCAAGAGGAAAACATATATGAGCAAGCTGTTCCTGACTGAGAAAGTAAAGCACATAGCTCTGATCTTTAGATATATTCCTGGCTTTTTTTAGCAGTATCTTTCCGTCCTCACGCTTTTCAATTCGGGCGTAATGACCGGTAACTATCTTATCGCAGCCAAGAACTTTTGCCCTATGATACAGCCGCTGGAATTTAAGATATCTGTTGCAGTCAATGCAAGGATTAGGTGTCCCTCCATTTTCATAGGTATCAATAAAACGTCTTATAACCTGTTCTGAAAAATCCTCCTGAAAATTAAAAACATAGTACGGAATTTTCAGCTTCTGTGCAACAGACCTTGCATCTTCAACATCATCAAGAGAGCAGCAGGTCTTGCCTGTAACGTCCTCTGCATAATCAGGCTTTGAATAAAGCTTCATCGTAACGCCTATACAGTCATATCCCTTTTCAAGCATGAGCGCTGCTGATACTGAACTGTCTACACCGCCGCTCATTGCAATCAACGCTTTTTTCATTGACCAAGCTCCAGCATTTTGTCCATACAGCGTTTTGCCTTAATACGCACATCGTCATCCATAATTATCTCTTCGCCCTCTGTGCCTTTTAGTACATTAAGCACATCAACAAGAGTGGTAAGCTTCATATTATGACAGACACAGTCCTTTGACAAAGGATAAAACATTTTATCTGGATGCGCAAGCTGCAAATGCTGAACAATACTGTTTTCAGTGCCGATAATAAAGCTTTTAGATTCAGAATTTGCAGCATAATCCATAATTCCAGTTGTACTTCCTATATAATCAGCCATTGACGCAACTTCAGGAACACATTCCGGATGCACTAACAATTCAGCGTCGGGATGAGCGGCTTTTGCCTTCCTTACATCTGCCGCAGTCATTCTTACATGAGTAGGACAGCCGCCGTGAACAGTTGCTATCTCTTTTTCAGGAACTTGTTTCTGTACAAAATCGCCGAGATTACAGTCAGGTATAAACAGAATCTTTTTTTGCGGAATATTTTTTATGATCCGCACTGCCGATGAAGAAGTAACGCACACATCGCAAAGTGTTTTTAGCTCCGCTGTCGTATTAACATATGCAACCACAGCATAACCGGGATAATATTCTTTTAGCTGACTGAGCATATCCGCATCAAGCTGCTCAGCCATAGGGCATCCTGCATCGCTCTTTGAAAGATATACATTCTTTTCGGGCGAAAATATCTTAACTGTTTCTGCCATAAATCTAACACCGCACATAAGGACATTTTCATTTGAAACGCTTTTTGCCTTTGTACTGAGTGCAAATGAATCTCCCGTAAAATCAGCAATCTCTAATATATCCGGAGTTTGATAGCAATGTGCCAGTATGCAAAAATCCTTCTCCCTTTTTAATTTGCGGATCTCACTTTGAATGTCAGCAATCATGTTTTATTCCTCTCCGCTGTTATCATGCTCATAACAGCACTCGCAGTCGCCTTCACAGAATTTATCAGGATCATATGAGATCCCTTTCTTGTCATAATAATCTTTAACAGCAGCTTTTACAGCTTCCTCAGCCAGCACAGAGCAGTGCAGCTTGTGTGCCGGAAGCCCTTCCAATGCCTCT
>CAZINV010000070.1:0-5533 GCA_964540685.1 uncultured Ruminococcus sp. | reverse complement strand
GGAAAGAATATGGGCGCATTCAAAGCCGTAGGATTCCCGGAAGATGTAGGCATATTCTATAAATTAGACGAATATGAGGGATATTCCTGGACATCTCACGGCCGCTATCCTACAAATACACCCGGATGGTGGGGTGGCGCTCATCCATTTACGCTTCTTGACTACTCTGTAGTACATAATGGCGAAATTTCATCTTATGATGCTAACAGACGTTTTATCGAGATGTTCGGATACAAATGCAACCTCAAAACTGATACGGAAGTTATTACTTATATAATAGACCATCTTATCCGCAAACAGGGTCTTACACTTGAGGATACAGCAAATGTTATTGCAGCTCCATTCTGGAGTACTATCGAATCAAAGCCAAAAGAAGAAAGAGAAAGACTTACATATCTTCGTAAGATGTTCCCAAGTCTCCTCGTAACAGGTCCGTTTTCAATCGTTCTTGGATTTGAAGGAGGACTTATGGCATTAAATGACCGCCTTAAATTGCGTTCAATGGTTGTCGGCGAAAAGAATGATAAGGTGTTCATTGCAAGTGAAGAGGCTGCTATACGCGTTATGGAACCTGACGCTGAAAATATTTATGCTCCGGCAGGCGGAGAGCCTGTAATTGTAAAAGTTAAGGAGGGCAGATTCTGATGAGCGTGGAATTTTTATACCCTGAATTTGAAGTGATACGAAATGATAACCGCTGTATTGCATGCAGAGTTTGCGAACGTCAGTGCGCAAATGAAGTTCATTCCTACGACCCTGAAAATGGTATTATGCTCAGCAATGAAACCAAATGCGTAGACTGTCAGCGCTGCGTATCTCTTTGTCCTACAAGGGCACTGAAAATTGTAAAAAGCGATTGCACACTGCGTGAAAATGCAAACTGGAAAGACGCTACTATAAAAGAAATATACAAGCAGGCAAACAGCGGCGGCGTACTCCTGTCGTCAATGGGTAATCCCAGCCCTTTGCCTGTATACTGGGATAAGATTCTTATCAATGCATCTCAGGTGACTAATCCGCCTATTGATCCGCTGAGAGAGCCTATGGAAACAAAGGTTTTCCTTGGGAAAAAATCAGAAAAAATAAGCCGTGACGAAAATGGTAAGATAATATGCGAAACAAGTCCTCAGCTGGAGCTTTCCATGCCGATAATGTTCTCCGCAATGAGTTATGGTTCTATCAGCTATAACGCTCATGAGTCCCTTGCAAGAGCGGCAACTGAACTCGGTATATTTTATAATACAGGTGAAGGCGGACTTCATGAGGATTTTTACTGCTATGGCGAAAACACTATTGTACAAGTAGCTTCAGGACGTTTTGGAGTTTACAAAGATTACCTTGAAGCAGGCGCAGCTGTGGAAATTAAGATGGGTCAAGGTGCTAAGCCAGGTATAGGAGGACATCTGCCGGGTGCAAAAATCGTAGGAGATGTTTCAAGAACACGTATGATTCCAGAAGGCTCGGATGCGATTTCTCCCGCACCTCATCACGATATCTACTCTATCGAAGATTTAAGGCAGCTTGTATTCTCTTTAAAAGAAGCTACAGAATATAAAAAGCCTGTCATCGTAAAAGTTGCTGCGGTACATAATATTGCCGCCATTGCCAGCGGTATTGCAAGAAGCGGCGCTGATATAATTGCAATTGACGGTTTCAGAGGAGGTACCGGCGCTGCACCTACAAGGATTCGCGATAATGTAGGCATCCCTATTGAGCTTGCGCTTGCTGCTGTTGATCAGCGTTTACGTGATGAAGGTATCAGAAACAATGTTTCTCTTGTAGTTGGCGGCAGTATACGCAATTCCGCTGATGTTATAAAGGCTGTCGCGCTTGGCGCTGACGCCTGCTATATTGCAACTGCAGCAGTCCTTGCTTTGGGATGCCACCTCTGCCGTACCTGCCAAAGCGGCAAATGCAACTGGGGTATTGCAACACAGCGTCCCGACCTTGTAAAACGTCTGAATCCTGATATTGGCAGCCGGCGTCTTGTAAATCTTATGACCGCATGGTGCCATGAAATCAAGGAGCTTATGGGCGGCATGGGTATCAACTCAATTGAAGCTCTCCGCGGAAACAGACTTATGCTTCGCGGAATCGGACTCAATGAAAAGGAACTTCAAATACTTGGAATTTCTCATGCCGGTGAATAGGAGGTAAACTTAAATGAAACGAGTATATGCCAATGAAAAATGGTGCCTTGGCTGCCATTTATGCGAATATAACTGCGCATTTGCAAATTCCGGTGAGGTAAATATGGTAAAAGCATTGAAAGGCAAGCCTATTTTCCCAAGAATTTACGTTGACGGTAATGACAGCATAAATTTTGCTGTTTCATGCCGCCACTGTAAAGATCCGCTTTGCGTTAAAAGCTGCATATCAGGCGCTTTATCTATAAAAGACGGCGTTGTCTGTATTGACCGCAATAAGTGCGTATGCTGCCTTACCTGCATTCTAGTGTGCCCATATGGCGCTGTTGCCGAAGGTAAAAACGGAGTTGTGCAGAAATGCGAACTTTGCCTTGAAAATGCCTGTGGAGAACCTGCTTGTGTAAAAGGCTGTCCAAACGAGGCTATTGTTTATGAGGAGAGGTGATTAAAATGAAACAATATGTAATTATCGGAAACGGTATTGCTGCTGCCGGTTGTATCGAAGGCATACGAAGCGTAGACAGCAAAAGCAAAATCATTGTTGTATCTGAAGAAAAATATCCTGTTTACTGCCGCCCTCTTATATCATACTATCTTGAAGGAAAAACAGACCTTGAAAAAATGAATTACAGAAGCAAAGATTATTATGAAAAAATGGGCTGCGATGTATTGTATGGAAGAAAAGCTGTGAAAATAAACAAAGATAATAAAAACGTTGTTCTAGATGATGAAAGCATTCTTTCTTATGACGCTGTTTGCGTTGCAACAGGATCTTCGCCGTTTGTTCCTCCATTTGCAGGTCTTGAAAATGTGGAAAATAAATTTTCCTTTATGACAATAGATGACACTCTTGCACTCGAATCCGCAATAAATAAAGATTCAAGGATTCTTATCATAGGAGCTGGTCTTATAGGTCTTAAATGCGCAGAAGGATTGAAAGAGAGAGTAAAGGAAATTACAGTATGCGATCTTGCGGACAGAGTTCTTTCCAGCATTCTTGATAACGAGTGCGCCGCTATGATGCAGAATAACCTTGAAAAAAACGGCATTTCCTTTATGTTGGGAGACAGCGCAGAACGATTTGAAAAAAACACAGCTTTTATGAAAAGCGGTAGAACAGTGAAATTTGACGTTCTCATTTTAGCTGTGGGTGTACGTGCAAATACCTCGCTTGTAAAAGATGCCGGAGGCAAAGTAAACCGCGGAATAATAATTAATGAACGCATGGAAACCACTGCTTCGTGTATATATTCAGCAGGCGATTGTACTGAGGGAAAAGATATTTCTCTCGGAAGCAGCAGAGTTCTTGCAATTCTTCCTAACGCCTATATGCAAGGAAAATGCGCCGGAACAAATATGGCGGGCGGAGACATGATTTTTGACAATGCCATTCCTATGAACTCTATTGGATTCTTCGGTCTTCACGCTATGACAGCCGGAAGTTATTTCACTGAAGCTGAAGGCGGAGAAGTGTATGAAGAAAAAGGTGAAGGTACGCTTAAAAGACTGTTTACCCGTGACGGGCTTCTTACAGGCTACATAATGATCGGCAATATCAAAAGAGCAGGAATATACACTTCGCTTATACGTGAAAGAACTCCTCTCAATTCTATAAATTTCGATTTACTGAAAAAAGACACAACCTTTGCCGCGTTTTCACGTGAAAGCCGTATAAATAAGTTTGGAGGTGCAGTATAATAATGCTGATAGATATAACGTGCCTTGACTATCTTGATTACAAAGATATAAACAACAAAATCCGTGATTCTCATGAAAATTGTACGATCAAAGGCTGCTGCGGTCAGAGATTTATAGCTGCCGGTATGTCGGATAAAAATATTACTATTGACGGAGTGCCCGGAAACGCTCTCGGCGCTTACCTAAACGGCGCTTCCATTACAGTAAACGCAAATGCTCAGGATGCCGTTGGCGATACCATGAACGAAGGCAGAATAATCGTTCATGGAAATATTGGCGACGCGGCGGGATACGCAATGCGCGGAGGGAAAATATTTGTAAAGGGTGATGCAGGCTATCGCGCAGGTATTCATATGAAACAATATAAAGAAAAAATTCCTGTTATTGTTATCGGCGGAACTGCCGGAAGCTTCCTTGGCGAATATCAGGCAGGCGGCATTATTGTCATACTTGGGCTAAAATCAAAAAGTTCACGTATCGTTGGCAATTTTCCATGTACCGGAATGCACGGCGGCAAGCTGTTTTTAAGAGGGAAATGCGATAATATCGCCTTTCCAAAGCAGGTAACGGCAAAAGAAGCTTCACCTGAAGACATGGTTGAAATAGAAAATTATGTAACAGAATTCTGCAGATACTTCGACACTAATGTAAAGGAAATAATGAATTCTCCTTTTACTGTTGTAACTCCTGACAGTAACAATCCATTCAACCAAATGTATGTTGCAAATTAAATTGAAAGAAGGTGAAACATGAAATATTCAAGAGAAGAGGTAGCGCAGTTCATTATGGAAGAAGATGTAAAATTTATACGTCTTACATTCTGCGATGTATTCGGCAAGCAAAAAAATATTTCAATCATGCCTAATGAACTTTCACGTGCATTTACTCACGGTATAGCATTTGATGCTTCTGCTATTGATGGCTTTGGTGACGAAACTCATTCTGATCTGCTTCTTCACCCCGACGCTGACACTCTTATGATACTGCCATGGAGACCAGAACACGGTAAAGTAGTCCGCATGTTCTGCTCTATAACTTATCCGGACGGCACACCTTTTGAATGCGATACAAGAAGTATTTTAAAAGAAGCTGTCAGCAATGCGGAAAAATCAGGATTAAGATTTTCATTCGGTTCTGAACAGGAATTCTACCTTTTTAAGCTTGATGACAATGGCGAACGTACAAATATCCCTTACGACAAAGCAGGTTATATGGATATAGCTCCTGACGATAAGGGAGAAAACATACGCCGTGAGATATGCCTTACTCTCGAACAAATGGGAATACTTCCTGAAAGTTCTCACCATGAAGAAGGTCCCGGTCAAAATGAAATAGATTTCCGCTATTCGAATCCATTGATCGCTGCGGATAATGCACAGACATTTCAGGCTATAGTTAAAACAGTAGCCGGAAGAAACGGACTTTTCGCTGATTTCAGTCCAAAGCCTATCAAAGATAAATCCGGAAACGGCTTTCATATAAATATGTCTGTAAAGTCATCAGACAGCAATGATAATCTCTATTATATGATAGCCGGCGTACTTGATAAAATCTCAGATATGACTGTTTTTTTTAATCCCTACGAGGAATCTTATGAACGTTTTGGAAGAAACAAAGCACCTAGATATATTTCATGGTCCAGCGAAAATCGTTCACAGCTTGTAAGAATCCCGGCTGCGGTTGGAAAA
>CAZINV010000069.1:0-5601 GCA_964540685.1 uncultured Ruminococcus sp. | reverse complement strand
CTGGCAGATCTTTTTCCGTAAGAGCATACGGAGCAGCAGGGTCTGTCACAACAGGCTCTATTGAAATCTGGTCAAAGCCTGCGTCTGCAAGACTGAATACATCATCGGAAAAATCAAGATTGTACTTTGTATATGTGCCTCTCACATAATATTCCTTATCTCCGCGCTTTTCAACAATGCTGCGAAATTTAGGCATGATTTTGTCATAGCTGCCGCTGCCGTCAACTCGCTTTCTCATACGATCGTTGACCTCTTTCCGCCCGTCAACCGAAAGTACAACATTGGACATTTCCTTATTAATAAAGTCTATCTTGTCATCGTCAAGCAGCATGCCGTTTGTAGTAATCGTAAAGCGAAATTTTTTGCCATACTCCGCTTCTTTGCTTCTTGCATATTCTACTATCCGCTTTACTGCATCAAAGTTCATAAGCGGCTCGCCGCCGAAAAAATCAAGCTCTAAATTCTCTCTGTTTGCTGAATGCATAAGTAAAAAATCAATTGCTTTTTTACCTGTTTCATAAGTCATAAGCTTTCTTCCGCCGCCGAAATCACCAGTAGACGCAAAGCAGTATTCGCACCTTAAATTGCAGTCATGAGCAATATTCAGACACATTGCCTTTATAGGCGATGCAACAGTAACTTCTGCATATTTCTCGTATTCATCCTCTGAAAACAGTATGCCTTCTTTATATGCTTCCAGAATTTCTCCGTAACAGGAAATAATTTCATCTTCATTATATACCGTTGAAAGCTTTTTGACGATTTCCTCAGGGCAGCTTTCAGCCAGCGGAGGCTCAACGTCTGTCAAGAGGTCATATGTAAGATCGTCAACAATATGTACGCCGCCGCTATTGACATCCAATACAACATTATAGCCGCAGAGCTTGTATTTATGGATCATAATCTACCATCCTTTTTTATTTTTATACTGATCTCTTGCCAGCTTGATGAAAGAGGCAGTGCCGAATTTCTGTACAGAGATAGGAAAGAGTCGAAAGCATACTGACGCAGGCGAAGGATGATGCTCTGTGCAAAAAGGCGGTGCTGCTTTTCATTCAGCTGGTGAGAAATAAGTATTATAACTCTGTCCTAAAATTACGAACAAATATAACCTTATCCGCCGATGTTAAACAAACTTACATCGGACTTTGCTCCAAACCAAATAAATAAAGGGACAGACATGTCCCTCTTTTAACAACTGATAAATCCGCACACCGAAGTATGCGGATATTGTCAGAAAATCTCAGACTTATCTTTCGCACTTCTGGTTTGCGACAGTACATGATGTCTTACAAGCAGATTGGCATGATGCCTGACATTTGCCGCAACCGCCCTTAGCGGCAGTTGTTTTAAGATTAGCCTTATTGATAGTCTTAATATGTTTCATACTGCATTACCTCCAAATACAATTTATTTATTTTATTTTACCATAAACGGCATCATTTTTCAATAGTATTTACACTAAAATACAGAATTTTTACATATTGAACAATACGGATTCATCCATTAAGCTATTTCCGGCTATTTAGGCGGTTTGCACATGCGTGTGTTTACTCCGCATACACCGCCTATGCAGCTGCAAAGCAGTATCAATATAAACTTCATAAATGTGCCGGCACCGCTAAAGCTTTTCAGCAGCACAATACCTATCAAAAAAACCACAATATAAATAAGTATTCCTATGCCTATTCCCGAAAGCAAACCGTGCTTTCGCCTGCGTCTTGCAAAAGTAAAGCCCGCAGCAAAGCTTCCTGCGCATAATGCAACAGCAGCCATGCATGAAACAAGATCATTAGACGCGTCAAAGCAGGAGATTAAAAGTGAAAATCCTGATATGAATATGATTATTACAAATATTCCCGCAAGGACAGCTCCTATAATACAGCCGAATTTCGACCCTTTAATATTGCAAAACATGTTCTTCATTTTTCTGCATTTAAGTTTCATTTGCGTCACCTCCGCACATTTTGTATAAAGGCAGCGTACACAACTGCACAAAACAATTTTATGCGGAATATGTATTCCTTATGACGCCAGAATATCAGTCCATGAAGCTTCAAGTCCAGCTGTTTCACATGCGTAATATTCAAGAATCAAAGTAGCATCTGAAATATCAATCACATTATCGTCATTCACATAAGCATAGTCCTTGATAAATGTTGCGCTTGTATCCATTTCTACCCCTGCCATCAAACAAGCATAATATTTCAAAGTAAGAGTTGCATCTGATAGGTTAATCACGCCGTCATTATTCACATCTCCACGCTTATCATCACTTACAACGGTTTTCTTTCTCGCTGCAACATAAACCGGCTCGGCATAAGATTCTCCAGCTTTGTTATAACCGGTTACATTTATAGTATATACTCCTTCTTCCGTAAGTTTTATGCTAATAGAATTTCCTGAGACTTTATACTCAGACACAGCACCGCTCTGTGAGATTACAATGATATAATATTCAGAGGCATTGTCGCTTTCTAAATCTATCTTAAGCCAGTCGCCTACTGTAATTATTATCTCAGACGGCGTAACACTGATATATGACGGCGGCTTCAGCGCTGTTGACTCCGTTGTGTTCACAGCCGTTGCAGTACTTGTTGCAGTTGTTGCTGTAGAAGCAGCTGTTTCAGACGTTATTGTCGAAGCAGCAGAAGTACTAGAAACAGTAGAAACAGTTGTTGCAGATGTTTCCGTTGAGGTTTCCGTTGTCTCCGTAGTTGAGGCTGGCGGTAATGTTCCGGTGGAAAGTTCGCCGTTTCTTATTGTATCCTCAATATCATATCCGTTGCACATCTGCATATATTTAAGACCTACAGCGTCATTTGATGATTCTCCTGTAGTCCCGTTTTTTATAAGACTCAGAAGTCCTCCAACGCCCACAGCATGAGCCGCTGCAATCATTCCTGAAAAAGTCATTGTAACGCCATTTACATCAGTATCTATGTATGATGTGACGCCCATATTTTCTGCATAGTATAAAATTTTCTTATGATAGGCAAGTACGGCGTAATCCTGACCTGCTTCAGATGCAAGAAATGTCTCCTTGCTTGTAATTCCAAAAGAAGCGGCAAGAGAAGTCCAATTATTTGAAGAATCATAGAAACCTATCTCCTGAAGTCCCATAGCTCCTATCTGCCATCTCCCCAAAAATGAACCGTCATAAGACAGAGCGCTATAGTCGTTTCCTGATTCCGACTCACCCATTATACTTAGAAAAGTACCGTATTCATCGGAATAATCCGAATTCTGAAACGCACTTGCTTTTGAGGATCTGTCCGTATAAAATGTTGAAACAAAAGCAAATAATATTGCCGTAAAAATAAATATTAGCCTAAGTCCAACCTTATTTCTTAAATGCACCATAAAACACCTCTTAACAAAAGCAAATGAGAGCAATAATACTAAACAGCTCTCATCTTGCGTCAATTTTCATCTTAATCCTTCAACATTCCCTTATCATCAGAAGACTCGGAAGAATCAGATTTCTTTTCCTTGTTCTTTTTCTTTTCTTCCTTTCTCTGCTGAGCTTCGGCAGCAGCTGCTTTCTTTGCCCTTTCAGCATCCTCACGAACGGTAATATTCTCCTGAATAGCCCATTTCTTCATTCTGAGTCTGCTTCTGTCTCCTCCGCACTCAATTACGACAGTGTCCTCTGTGGTCTTTACTACAAGCCCTACAATACCGCCTATAGTAACTACTTCATCTCCGATACGAAGATCACTCTGCATTGCTTTCTGTTCCTTATCCTTCTTTTTCTGAGGACGAATAAGAATGAGATACATTACCACAAAAAGCGCAATCAGTATGATAAGAGACGGAATCATAGATGATGAACTTGTCTGCGTACTCGTTTCGCTGGAAGCAGATGCGGATATTGTCATTGCAAATGCGGTAATCGCAGCTGCCGACGCAGTCAGTGAAATTTTTAAAAGTTTCTTTTTCATTTTTTGTCCTTTCCGAGCTATCCGCTCTTTTTATTTTCTTTTAATATATTCATCAATAGATGCCGCTGCCTTTTTGCCTGCACCCATTGCAAGAATTACTGTAGCAGCACCTGTTACTGCGTCGCCGCCTGCATATACGCCCGCCTTTGTAGTAGCCATTGTATCTTCGTTCACCACCAGACAGCCCCTGCGGTTAGCTTCAAGTCCCTCTGTAGTTGAACGGATCAGCGGATTCGGAGATGTTCCAATAGACATTATAACAGTATCCACATCCAGAATATATTCGCTTCCCGGAATTTCCAAAGGTCTGCGTCTGCCGCTTTCATCCGGTTCGCCCAATTCCATTTTAATACACTTCATGCCGCTAACTCTGCCATTTTCATCACTGAGAATTTCCTTAGGATTATTAAGAGTCAGGAACTGAACGCCTTCTTCCTTTGCGTGGTGAACTTCTTCCGCACGGGCAGGCATTTCAGCTTCAGAACGGCGGTATACGATATACACTTGCTCCGCGCCCATTCTAAGTGCGCTTCTTGCAGCATCCATGGCAACATTGCCGCCGCCTACAACCGCAACTGCCTTTGACTGTATAACAGGCGTTGCATACTCATCAAGATAGCCTTTCATAAGATTTATTCTTGTAAGATATTCGTTAGCAGAACATACTCCGACAAGAGCCTCGCCGGGAATACCCATAAATCTTGGAAGTCCTGCGCCGGAACCTACAAATACAGCTTCATATCCCTCTTCCATAAGCTCATCAACAGAAAGAACCTTTCCTATTACCATATTGGTTTTGATATCAACGCCCATATCTTTAAGGCTGCTGATTTCTTCCTGAACTATCTGCTTAGGCAAACGAAATTCCGGAATACCGTACATAAGTACGCCGCCTGCAACCTGAAATGCTTCAAATATAGTTACCTCATATCCAAGTTTTGCAAGATCGCCTGCACAGGTCAGACCGGCAGGTCCTCCGCCCACTACAGCAACTTTGTGTCCGTTTGAAGGAGTAACAGCATTTTTTCTGCCGCCATTGCTGCGTACATAGTCAGCTGCGAATCTTTCCAGTCTGCCTATGCCTACAGGTTCTCCCTTTACGCCGCGGACACACCTTCCCTCGCACTGACTTTCCTGAGGACATACACGTCCGCAAACAGCAGGAAGGCTGTTCGTCGTTGTGATAATATCATATGCACCGTCAAAATCACCTGCGGCAATCTTTGCAATAAAGTTTGGAATTTTAACACCCACAGGGCATCCCTTTACACAGGGCATAGCCTTACATCCCAGGCATCTTGCAGCTTCTTCCTGTGCCATAGCGGCAGTATAGCCTGTAGACACCTCTTCAAAGCATTTGGCACGTTCCTTCGGATCACGTTCCGGCATTGGAACCTTTTCCATAGCCATATTAGCCATTGTGTTTTCTTCTCCTTCCTCTTATTTCACAGCCTGATTGCGTATGCGGCACTTATGCTCCTGTTCACGATAAGTACTGTTTCTGCGCATAAGTTCATCAAAGTCCACCTTATGCCCGTCAAAATCAGGCCCGTCAACACAAGCATATTTAAGCTCGCCGCCTACTGTTACACGACAGCCGCCGCACATTCCTGTTCCGTCTATCATAATAGGATTGAGCGATACAATAGTTTTGATG